>CAZHKB010000050.1:0-11220 GCA_964533405.1 uncultured Phycisphaeraceae bacterium
CCCCGATACCCCGCCTTCAGATTGATCGCTTCCAATCCCACGACCACCCGCTCCTGCACCGCCACTGGCTCCAAAGCACCGACCGCAAGTCTATCCAACAAAAATCCGTACAAAGGCACTTGACACCGATTGTAATCCGAGTATCCTACCCCAAGAATCGACTCCCCGCGCGACCGTCCGTCGTCCGCCACACGCCCAAGCCCGATCCCCGCACGCCCGTGATAACCCGGTTCGGACCAAGTGCGATACTTTCTAGGTGCTTCGGTCGCCATCCCCGCCTGGACGATCCCGTGTGGAACGATCCACGGCCCCAAAGCGTCCCCCCGGGGCACCCGCCCCGAGAACCCCGCATAGAAGGAGGTCCCCATGGCCCAGATCAACAAGACCCTGATGACAATCGCAATCGCGGCCTTCTGCGGCTCAGCCGCTGTGACAGGCCTCGCCCTCACCGCCGCTCGCCCCGCCGCCCAGCCCGAAGCCGGCGTCGCCGCCGACCATCCCCTCGCCCACGTCATGAACATCGATCCCGCCAAGTCCGAAGCCGCCTGGATGGCCGCCTCCATGCCCGGCACCGCCCACGCCTGGCTCGGCCAGTTCATCGGCACCTGGAGCACCAAAACGTCCATGGACATGGGCAACGGCCCCATGGTCTCCGAGGGCACCGCCGAGTTCTCCTGGCTCGTTGAGGGCCGGTTCCTCCTCCAAGAGTTCAACGGCGACATGATGGGCATGCCGTTGCAAGGCTACGGCGTCCAAGGCTTCGACAACCTCAAGCGCCAGTACGTCGGCACCTGGCTTGACTCCATGTCCACGGGAATCACGATGACGCAGGGCTCCCTCGACCAGACCGGCAAGATCATGACCCTCGTCGGCGGCATGGACGAGCCCACCACCGGCGAGATGAACAAGCCCGTCGCCTTCGTCACCACCGTCATCGACGACGACCACATGCGATTCGAAGCCAAGGAACTCATCCACGGCGAGCCCTTCACCGTCTTCACCATCGACTACCAACGCATCGACTGACCCCGTCGGAATCGGCATCCATTATCGCGCCGAGGCTGCGGCTCACGCCCGAGCCGATGATTGCACCGATGCCGTTGCTCGCGCCGACCGCCAGGGGGGGCGCGAAAGTAACCGGGGGCTTCAGCCCCCGATGCAACCGGTCGGAGTCCACCGCCCGGAGGGCGGACCAACGCCTCGCGCGCACGGATGCCCGCCGTCATCCACGCGCCACCCGAGCTCGGTCGGGCTCCGCCCACGACGCCACCTCCCCACGCCACACTCCGCCTTTTCGCGGCCCTCGCCCCCTTCGCGACCGTTGTGTTCAACCGAACTCCCAGGAACCCCCCGTCACGCTCCACATTTACCGCTCTTCACACCGAATCCGTCTCTCCGCCGCCGTCCCCACCCCGCTGGTATCCGCCCGCGCACGCCGCCAACCCCGCCCCAATCCCTGTTGACGCCGCACCCCAAAATACGCGATAATGCCCCCTCGCACCCGGACCGCCCTGGCGGCCCAACGGAGTTTCCCAATGCTCAAGTCGCGTCGCGGTGGCTGGAAGATGGCGATGGCGTGTGGTCTGGTCGCACTCGCCGGCCTGCCCGCCCTCGCCCAACCCGGTGATCCGTTGCAGGCCGTGGTCGACAAGTTCATGGCCGACCGCACCGCCATGCAGGCCGCTGGCACCCTGAACCAGGAAACCTTCACCCAGCTCGTCGGAGCGACCATGGCTGGCGTCGACCCTTCGACGCTCTCCGCGGCCCAGATCCAGACCGTCATCGGCGCCGGCCTCATGGCCCCGGCCTCGCCCAAGATGGAGGCGGCTGTCGCCCGTCTCAACCACCTCTCGCAGGAGCCCACCGCCGACGGAACGCTCGCCACCTGCATCCTGCTCCAGCAAACCATGCGGACCAACCCCACCAGCGAGGTCCTCGCCACCTCCCTCCGGGCCGCGCTCGAGCACCCGGGCCTGCCCCTCGCCACCACCTCCGGCGACGCCGCCCCCCTCATGGCCGCCATTGGCTCCATCCAGGACAAGGCCGTCATCGAGGGTTGCGCCGACCAGGTCTTCGCCATCGCCGAGGGCTTCGACGCCCAAACCTCCCCGAAGATGCACTACTACAACAACGCCCTCATCCAGAGCCTCCGCCGCGCCGAGCTGGACCCGGCCCGCGTCGACTCCCTCCGCGAGCATCTCGTCACCGTCTCCGCCGCCACCCTCGAGCGCCTCAAGGCCGGCGAGCAGACCACCACCGCCATCGCCGACGCTAAGCGCCTCCAGCGCCAGCACGACCTTCTCGATGGCGCCTTTGGCCGCGGCCAACTCATCGGCTACGCGGCTCCCAACCTCTCCTTCGACTGGACCAGCGATCCCAAACTCGCCTCCCTCGAAGACCTCCACGGCAACGTCGTCATCGTCGACTTTTGGGCCACCTGGTGCGGCCCTTGCCGCGCTGCGTTCCCCGATGCCGCCGAGCTCATGGCCCACTACGAGGGCTTCCCCGTCCGACTCATCGGCGCCACCAGCCTCCAGGGCTCCCGCGTCTACCTCTCCGACGCCCAGGACTCGGCCAAGGTCGATTGCACCGGCGACCCGCAGAAGGAATACGCCCTCATGCCCCAGTTCATGGAGGAAATGGGCATGACCTGGGACGTCGTCTTCACCCCCAGCGACGTCTTCAACCCGCAGTACGGCGTCTCGGGCATCCCGCATCTTGTCATCATCGCCCCCGACGGCACCGTCCGCCACAACGCCCTCAATCCCCATGGCACACCCGCCCCCGAGCAGGCCAAGCTCATCAACGAACTCCTTGTCGAGTTCAACCTCCCACACCCCGAGCCCATGCCCGTCGAGCCCGCCGCCGCCGGCGGCTGAACACAGCCGTGCGGGAGCACCGCGTCGCTCACCCAAAGCGTGTGACCACGCGCGCGACAACCTCACAACGATTCAAAGCGGACGGGCCGATCGGCCCGTCCGTTTCTTGTTGGACCCTGTCGGACGCGAGGCCTCCGCGAGATCGGACCCTCGCCGTGGACGCGCGATGGCCGATTGCTCGCGCAATCGGTTCTGGTCCGAACTGTGACGGTCGCGCCGCGCGGCCGGTTCTGTTGCCTCGCGTGCTCACGCACGCGGCTCCGTTGAAACCCGATACCCTCCCCCCATGTGCGGCATCGCTGGCATCCTCCGCCTCCACGCCCCCGGCGCCGACCTCACGCGCCCCCTCGACGCCATCCCAGAAGCCTGGCTCGACATCCTCGACGACTCCATCAAGCACCGCGGCCCAGACGGCCAGGGCCGCTTCCGCCAGCGCACCACCCGCCCCGACGGCGCGACGATCGACATCGCCCTGGTCCACCGTCGCCTCTCCATCATCGACCACGCCGGCGGCGCGCAACCCATGCTCCTCGGCGCCGCGGCCCAAACGCTTCCGGTCCGAGCCCCCGGCGGGAGCCGGGGGTTGAAACCTGCCGACACCCCGCACACGTCACCACCCCTCCTCAGCCTCGAAGCCGCTCCATACACCCCCCCCTCCACGCCAAACCTCTGCCCCGCCTGCTCCGCCAAATCCCCAGGTGTGCTCGCCGTCGTCTTCAACGGTTGCATCTACAACCACCGGGAGGTGAGGCGGGAACTTGAGGCCGCCGGACATGTGTTTCATACGGGCCACTCGGATACGGAGGTGCTGCTGCATGGGTGGAGGCAGTGGGGGGCGGAACTGGCCGACCACTTGGATGGGATGTATGCGGCGGCAATCTGGGACGAGGCGTTTGGCCGTCTGCTGCTCCTGCGTGATCGTTTCGGCGAGAAGCCTCTGTACATCTCGCATCCCGATGGCGTGGCTCGGCACAGCGGCGAGGCGCTCCTCACCGCGTGGTCATCGGGCTACACCGGTCTGATCCGACTGCGAGTGGCGATGGGACTTCAGGCAATGGACGACGCCTCGCGGTGGCTCAGGGGGTGGTCGAAGTTTGGATGGAATCAGGCCGCTCCGGGATCGGATCCGACGCCGGTGTTCATCGGGTCCGTCAAGGCCAGCCCCAGAATCATCGATGTGCCCGCACGCGCGATTGACGCAATGCCAGGATGCACGGTCGGCGAGCACGACTCGCTCGAGCGGAGCACGGGCTGGTGGAGCCAGGCGATGGTGCTCGGCGCCGAATCGCCTTCCGAAACGAAAGTTGATGCAGTCCTTCGCGCCGCCGTGCATTCCCGCCTTGAGGCCGATGTTCCGCTCGGCTGCTTCCTGAGCGGTGGGATCGATTCGGCCCTCATCACGCGCTACGCCTCCGAAGTTCGCCCGGACCTGACAGCCTTCACTGTCCGCATGCCCGTTGCCTCGATGGATGAATCGGCCGCGGCCGCCGGCACCGCCAAGCACCTGAACGTCCGGCACGAGCTCCTCGACTGCGATGCACGACCGGCCGAGGACGTGGTCACGCTCATCGAACAACTCGGCCTTCCCTTCGGCGACAGCTCGCTGCTTCCCACGTTCTGGGTCAGCCGCGCGGCCCGCGGCCGCGTGACGGTCGCCCTCGCGGGCGACGGCGGTGACGAGCTGTTCCTTGGCTACGACCGGCACCGCGCCATCGAGCCCATCATCAACGCCAGTCGCAGCCCCGCCATGCTGCGCCGCCTCGCCGCTCGCGTCGCGCGGGCAGACCGCGATCCGCGCTCGCGAGCATCACGAGCCGCGCGCCTGCTGGCCGCGCTCGACGGGAAGGGATACAAGGAACTTGTCGCGATCTTCCCGCACCCGCTTGATCGGGAGGTTGGCATCACGGCGGACCAGCCCATGGAACACTTCGGCATGACCCCCACGGAACGCGCCGATCCCACCTGGACCTGGGCTCTCCGCTTCGACCGCCTCTTCTACCTCCCCGAAGACCTGCTGCGCAAGACCGATACCGCCTCCATGTCCGTCGCCCTCGAGGTCCGCGCCCCTTTCCTCGCCAACGACGTCGCTCGACTGGCGTTCAACGCCCGCCCCGCTTCCCTCATGCCACAAGGCCAGCGCAAAGGCCTCCTCCGCGCCGTCGCACGCAAATACCTCCCCGCCGACATCGTGGACCGCCCCAAGATGGGCTTCGCCATCCCCATCTCCGACTGGTTCCGCGCCGATTACGGCCAGATGCGCCAGCTCCTGCACGACCACCTTCTCGCCGCGGACCCCTTCCCCGGGCTGGACGACGCCGGCATCCACCTCAACATGGCCTTTGTCCGTCAGATGCTCAAGGAGCACGACGACGCGGGCGAGAAATCGCTGTGGCCGTGGAAGGGCCGCGACCACGGACAGCGGCTGTACATGCTGGTCGTGTTGTCGATCTGGTGTCGGTGGTTGGACCGGGTGCGGCCAGGGGGGTGAGGTGGCCGAACGAACGACGTGCTCGTTCGCGCCCACGTCTTGCTCTGTGCCACTGCCTTACGCCTGCTCAGACCGGCAACTGCTTGAAGTTGACGATCTGCTGCGGCATCGGCACCGCCAGCGCGTTCTTGTCCACCACCGCCTTGCACGCGATCAGGAGGCGTTCCTTCACCGTCGCGAACGCCGGCGTGGGCGCCCACACGCCGACCGTCCACACCTGCCCGCCCGTCAGGTCCGTCAGTGCGGCCGTGGGCTCGCTCTCAGCCGCACGCCCCTCCACGCCCCGGGCCGCCTCCAGGAAGGCCGCCCGCGCCTTGGCGATGTCCGACCCGCCGTTGATCGTCATCGTCACGCTCACGCCGCGCCTCGGGTTGGCCGTCTGGTTCTCGATGGTGGTGTTGAACACCGCCCCGTTGGGCAGGATGAACTTGCGGTTGTCGGGAGTGATCACAGTGGTCGAGAACAGCTCGATCTCATCCACCACGCCCGTCACCCCGCCCGTCACGATGCTGTCGCCCACCCTGAAGGGGCGGAACAGCATCAGCATCACGCCCGCCGCCAGGTTGCCCAGCGCGCCCGAGAGCGCCAGGCCGATCGCGAAGCCCATCGCGGCCAGCACCGCCGCGAACGACGTCGTCTCGATCCCCACGATCCCCAGGATCGACACGCCCGCGATGAGCAGGATCGCCCATCGGACGGTGTTCCCCAGAAACTTGGCCAGGGTGATCTCGACCTTGGCCTTGCCCATCGCCGCGATCAGCGCCCGCTTGATCCAGCCCGCGATCAGCCACGCCACGATGAAGACGATCAGAGCCTTCACCAGCGGCAGCCCATACGTGGACCAGATGCCCGGCAGCGCGCGGACAAAGTTATCCCACGTCAGATCGTCCACAGTGATGTTCTGAAGCGCCTCAAGATCCGCCGCCGCCCGCTCGGCCGGCGTCAACCCGGCGGCCGCGCTCTCCGCGGCCTGGTTGGCCGCCTCCTGCGCTGCCTCGGTGGACCCCACGGCCGCCGGAGCAGCGGGCGTCGCCCCAACCTCGCCCGCGGGCTGCATCATGAGTGCAAGACTGATCAGCCAGTTCATCATTCACCCCTCCAAAGCCGCCCTTTCGGGCCGGCGTGACAGTAGACCGACCCCGCGGCGTGAGTCCTGTTGCGATTGCAGTCCAAGGCGAGGGCAGGCCGCAGAGGGCACGGAGGCTCGCAGGTGGATGGGCCGCTGCGCTCTGAATCAGCACGCTGTCGCCGCGCTAAACGCCCCGGCTCCAACTCGCGTGGCTCGCTGTGTGCGGCTCTGCCCCCTCTGCGTTCTCTGCGTTCTCTGCATTCATCCCCGCCCAAACCACGCCTCAGAAGTTCCACCCCAAGAGCGCAAAGTACGCGAAGTCATTGCTCTCCGAGTCCCCGCCGGGGTTCGAGTCGTACCGATCTTCGACGCCCAGGTTCAGGAACATCCCATTGGTCTCATCCAGCTTGATCTCCCAACCCGCCTTCGCCTCCACCCTGAACTCGGGCCAGTCGGTGATCACCGGGTAGTAGGTCGCCGACGCGTACAACTTGTTCCGGTCGTTCAGTTGGTGCGTCCAGTCCAGCCCGAGCAGCCCCTCGAGGTTGATGTCGTCGTCCTCGCCCCCAAAGTCCTTGACCACGCCGAGGCCGGCCCGCCCCGTCAGCGTCGTGCGCTCAGACTTGATGAAGTCGTAGCCGATGCCGTTGAAGATGCCCAAGCGGAAATCCCAGTCCTGGAACTCGTCATACTCCCCGAACGCCGAGATGAAGTACCGCCACCGGCTCCCCTCCCCGAACAACCAGTCGTTCCGGGCGTCCAGGCGCAGGCGGTTCTCCGTATCCTGGCTGTCGGTGCTCGCGTACGCGTACAGCAGGCCGAGCGTCGTCTCGTACCGCTCGGTCGTCCGCTTGGCGGCGATCGTTCCCCGCATCGAGATGTTCTCGGTGTTGCCGCTGTTGCCCGTCAGGCCAAACGCCACCGACCCGTCCCACCCCGACCAGAACGACGACGGCGGCTGCTCGATCTCCGCCGGGTCCTCCTGCAACGACGACAGCGTGAGCGCCGGGGCGGGCTTGAACAGCACGCCGGGGGCCGACGCGCCGCGGCTGGCCGCCATCTCCCGCGCCTTGGGCGTCAGGGCGGCGAACTGAGCAGTGGCGGACGACGCCACCGCGCCGACAAGGGCCACGGCGGTCAGGATCGAGCGTTCCATGCGTCACCTCCACCCGGTTCAGGGGATTTCCGGGTCGAGGGTCGACGCCCGGGTTCGGGAACTCGTGTTCGGGCCACTCCGGTTCCAACCGGGTGGGCCGATTTGGGCGGGATGATACCGAGTGCCGGGATGAGTGTCCGCCACCCGGGCGACAGGCACGCCGCAGGGTGGCATGCGTGCCGCTCCGGGCAGCCATGCACGAAACCCAAGGGCTCACCCAAGCCACCCGCTGTCCACGCGTTCCCGCGTTTATACTCCACGCCGCCCGCGTGCCGATAGTCCCGGCTTGGAACTCCCCATGAACCGTCGCGAACTCCTCCGTGCCTCCACCGGGCTGGGCATCCTGATCCTGACCGGCTGCGCCGGTCGGCGATCCACCGCCGACGCCGACCGGGCCATCACCGGGCTGCCCCAGTCCCACTCCCCTCGCGCCACGCGCCAGAGCCGTCGCCCGGACTGGCTCGGCGACGTCCTTCCCCAGGGCGGCGGGTACGCCAACGTCATCCCCCGCTCGGCCTGGGCCCAGGCCGGGCCCATCATCGCCCGGGCCGACCCGATGTTGCCGGTCAACAAGGTCACCGTCCACCACGACGGCATGTCCCCCTTCTTCTCCACCACCCAGGCCGACGCCATGCGCCGGCTCGAGTCCATTCGAAAGGCCCACGTGGGTCAGGGATGGGCCGACATCGGCTACCACTTCTCGATCGACCCCGCGGGCCGGGTCTACGCCTGCCGCCCGCTCTCGCTCCAGGGCGCGCACGTCAAGGACCAGAACCCCGGCAACCTCGGGGTGATGGTCATGGGCAACTTCGAGGCCCAGCAGCCTACCCCCGCCGCCCTGACCAGCCTCGAATCGTTCGTCGGTGGCCTGATGCGCCAGTACCGCATCGGCACCCGGTCGATCTTCACCCACCGCGAGCTGGCCTCCACCGCCTGCCCGGGGCGCAACCTGCAAACCCGCATGGTCCAGGCCCGCGCCGCGGGCGGCAAACTCGCGATCGCGTGACGCCACCGCGCCCGGCAACGGAACCGATTGCGCGAGCAGTCGGCCGCCGCGCAGCCGCGGCCCGTCCCCGGGCGCGCCCCACGTCTTGACTCACGCAACACCTCTGGCTCGTTCGCATGGGCTGCCCGGAGCGGCAATCATGCCACATGCTGAGTCCACTCATGGCCTCGCTGGCGGCCTCAGTCCCGGCGGCAACTCCCCGATCCGCTCCGGATGCCCGGACTCCGTGAACACCTGCGCCAGCTTGCGCGCGATGAAGATCGTGTTGCGATTGGTGTCCCGGGCCTGCTCGCGGTACACGTCCAGAGCGAACCGCAGTTCGACCTCCGCTTCAACCCAGCGGCCCTGGCGATTCAAGGTTGAGCCAAGATTGGCCCGCGCCCACGCCGTGGCGAGATTCTGCGGACCCAGTTTGCTCGTGTACCGGGCCACGACCGATCGGAGCACCGCCTCGGCCTCGTCCAGCCGGTTGGCCCGGTGCAGGAACTCGCCCCACATGATCTCGGGCTCCAGACGCTCCGGATCGTCCTCTCGAAGCACACGCTCCAGCACGTCGAGCCCCTCGCGGAACTGCGGCTCGGCCTCGTTTAGTCGCCCCTGCAGCATCCGCACGCGCGCCATCTGCACGCGCATGATCGCGGTGTGCGGGTGGTCGACGCCCAGGCGATCCGAGAGCAGGGCCGCTCCTTGTTCGACCACCGGCGCGATCTCGTCCAGATTCTCGGCCCGGTAGTCGATGAACATCGCTTCCCCGAGGCTGAGCATGGCGCGCCCGAGGTCCTCGTCGGCGGCGCCGAGCGCGCGAAGCCCGTCCACGGCGCCCCGCGACTGGTGGATCGCTTCGTCGCGCCGACCGGCCTTGCGCAGCAGCACGCCATAGTCGTGCATCGCCAGGAAGGCCGCGCGGCTTCCGGCCGGGCTGGTCCTCTGCAACGAGGCGATCAGCGACGTGTAGAGTTCGCGGGCCGCGTCCCAGCGCCCCTGCAACCCCACGGCGTGGGCGAGCAGCGCCTGCGTGTGCAGCGTGTGGTCCGCATCGGGACCAAGCGTCCGCCCCCGGCTGTCAAACGCGCCCCGCAGGAACGGCTCTGCGTCGCCCGCCAACCCCAGCGACAGGTACGTCGCGCCGATGATGTGCCGAATGTCGGCCTGCACCTCGGGCTGGTTGGGCGCGTCGCGCTCGATCCGCGCGGCCGCGTCCTCCAGCACCTCGGTCACCAGCACCTCACGCCCGCGGGATTGCGTCGGGTCCACCGCCGAGAGCATGCGCTCCAGGAAGTTCCGCGTCGCCTCGGAAGACGCCCGCGCGATCTCGCTTTCCAGCAGCGCGGCCGCCTTCTCCCGCGTCGCCTCGTTGGCCGCCTCGGTCGCCGCCTCGGCCGCGATCCGCTGACGCTCAGAGTCGCGCCACAATCCCGCCATCGCAAGCCCGAAGCCGATGATGAGCAGCAGGAAGCCCGCCGCCACGCCCACCGCCACCTTGTGCCGCCGCGCCGTCTTGGTGATGACGTACCACCCGCTGTCGCGCTTGGCCTCGATCGGCTCGCCGTTCAGGTACCGCCCCAGGTCGCGCCCCAGGTCGCCCGCGTTCTGGTACCGACGCTCCCGCTCCTTGCTCAGGCACTTGAGGACGATCGTCTCGACCTCGTTGTTGATCTGGCGGCGCACCGTGCTCGGGCGGGCCGGCTCGGCCCGCAGGATGTTGTCCAGAACATCCCGCATCATCCCGATCACCTGATACGGGAACTTGTCCGTGAGCATCTGGTACAGCATTACGCCAAGGCTGTACACGTCCGTCCGCACGTCCAGCTTCTCGGGCGCGCCCTCGGCCTGCTCCGGACTGGCCCACGGCAGCGACCCGATGAACTGGCCCGTCATCGTCATCAGTTCAGGCGCGTCGCCGCCGGTCGTCGACCCGATCCCCACGCGGGCCAGGCCGAAGTCCAGCACATGCGGCTTGCCGTCGTGATCGACTCTGATGTTCGCGGGCTTGATGTCGCGGTGGATGATGCCCTTGAGGTGGGCCGCGTTCACCGCGTCGCAGATCTGAACGAACACCGAGAGGATCGCGTCGATCCCCGGCTTCTTGTCCTTGACCCACGAATCCAGCGGCGAGCCCGAGATGTACTCCATGACGCAGAAGAACGAGCCTTGGTAGCCGGGGGCCTGGGCCTGCACCCCTGCGGGGCGGGGCGCGGAGGGCTGTGGAGACGACGCTCTGGCTTCCGCGCCCGGCATGGTCGTGGCCGACGCGGCCCCCGTCAGATCGCTCTCGGACACCAGCGGCGCGGTCGAGCCGCTGTCGATCACCGCGACAATGTTCGGGTGGTTCAACTGCGCGAGAATCTCCACCTCGCGCTCGAAACGCTGGCGGTCCTTCTCACCGGCGAACGGCCCCTGGTGCAGGACCTTGATCGCCACCTTCCGCTTGGTCGCCCGCTGCAGCGCCAGGTACACCACGCCCTGCCCCCCGCGATGGATCTCACGGATCAGCTCGTAGCCCGGAAACGTGTTGGCGGGCGGCAGGCGTTCGGGCGGATCGGGCATGTCGGACCCACGGCGAGCCTGCTGGAGCGCACCGGCGATCAGCAGCGACTCATCGCTGGGCGGTGGGCCCGGCGG
>CAZHKB010000050.1:11320-12983 GCA_964533405.1 uncultured Phycisphaeraceae bacterium
GGCCCGGCGGCTGGCCTGGCGGTGGGGTCGAACCCGGGATGGAGGGATCATCTGCCATAGCGCGCTCCCAGCATAAGCGACAGGCGCTCCCGGCACTCACGCGGATTGTTCGGCCGCTTGCCGATCTCGCCCGTCCCCGCCATACTCCCTCCCATGCAACGGACCGCCACCACCGCCCGATCGTTCTTCACCCGTCTGGCCCGCGTCGGTTCCATCTCTGCGGCGGCTGGCCTGCTCGCGCTCCTGACCGCCTGTTCCGGCTCGCCGCGCCGAGCGGCCCCGGCAGCCTCGATCACCATCGACGGCGACGTTTCCGACTGGCCCGCCGAGGTCGTCGCCACCGCCGACGCCGACTATCTCTACCTCCGCTTCCGGATCGCCGGCCCGCTCATCACCTTGCAAGCCAGCCCGGAGACGCTGTCGATCCTACTCGACGCCGACGACAGCTCGGCCACCGGCGCGCCCATCTCCGAGCTGGCCGCCGCCTCGTCCATGGGCATCGACATCGAGATCCAGTTCAGCCCCATGACCGATTCGGGCCAGCCTGCCAACGGCGTGTCGGCCATCGCCATCGATTCCACCGGCGCGACCGAACGCCTCTCACACACCGCCCTGGACTTCCACTTCTCGCCCACCTACGCCAGCGAGTGGTACGAGGCCCGCATCTCCCGCCAGTCCACCGGGGCCGGGCTGCTGTCCCCCGGAATCCTGAAGGGCCGCAGCGTGCGGGGCGTGCTGGGCCTGTACGACGCGGCTGGCAACATCTCCGGCGCATCCGAGGCGTTTGGCACCGCGATGCCGCCGGCGGCGTCAGAGCGGCGCCTGAGCGACACGCCTGTGCCGGCCACGCCGCGGGGCGCGCTGCGGGTGATGACGTACAACGTGCTGCGCAGTTCGCCCGCCAGCAATCCCGGGCCGTTCACGCGGCTGGTGCGGTTGATCAATCCCGATGTGATCCTGATCCAGGAGTGGGACACGGATGCGGCCACGATCGGCGCGTGGTTCGACGCGGCCCTGCCCGAGCACGCGCCGTGGAGCGTTGTGGCCACGAGCGGCTTGTACGGAGTCGGACTTGTCACCAGGCATCCGCTGGTTTCCAGCACGGTGGATGGGTCGCTCACGCCCGGCGTGGCGGCGATCGGGGAGTCAAAGGTGAGGTTCGCGGGCGCGGTCGTACGAACGCCGCTGGGTGACGTGCTGGTGGGGTCGACGCACCTCAAGTGCTGCGGCACGGCGGGCAGCAGCGAGGACGTGCGCCGCATGGAGGAGGCGCGGGCGATCAACACGGCGTTCGGGGCGATGGGCAACCGCTCGCTCGCGCTGCGGGTGATCGGCGGGGACATGAACCTCGTCGGCTCGCGCGGGCCGATCGACACGCTGCGCGGCGGCCTGGACGCCGACGGCAGCGACATGGAGATCGCCCCGGCGATGGTTCTGGGCGATGCGGCGTATTACACGTGGTCGGACACGGGGAGCCCGTTCAGCCCGGGGCGGCTGGACTATGTGCTGGTCGGTGACTCGCAGGCGCGGGTCGTGCGGTCGTTCGTGGTCGACACGGCACGGCTGACGGATTCAGCCCTGGCGCAGAGCGGGCTGCAGCGCGGGGATAGCCGTGGGAGCGACCATATGCCGGTGGTGGTGGATTTGGTGAGAAGGTAGGGGG
>CAZHKB010000051.1:0-12876 GCA_964533405.1 uncultured Phycisphaeraceae bacterium
ACCCCGTCCCCACCCCGGTGGACGCCCTGTTGGCAGCCCCTCGAAGCCTCCCACGGCGGGTACCATCCTCAGAAGGGAGTCGTTCGGGTATCCGGACTCCCCGGGTCAACCCACGGACGGGAGAGGGCAGGCATGGCGGAGCCAATCGAGACATCAGCAAAGCCAGCGGTGGGGGCCGCACAGGCCCCCGAAGCCAACTCCGGACCCGCGCTCCCCTTCGTCCACCTGCACCTCCACACCGAGTACTCGCTGCTCGACGGCGGCAACCGCATCGACCGGCTCATCACCCGCGTCAAAGAGCTCGGCATGACGGCTGTCGCCATCACCGACCACGGCAACATGCACGGCGCCGTGGCGTTCGCCGCCGCCGCCAAGGCTGCGGGCATCAAGCCCATCCTGGGAGTTGAGGCCTACGTCGCGCCCGGCGACCGCAAGGACCGCACGGCCACCGGCGTGCAGGACGGCGGCTGGCACCTGGTTCTGCTGGCCGAGAACAACGCGGGTTGGCAGAACCTCAAGTACTTGTGTTCCGAGGCCTACCTCACCGGTTTTTACTACAAGCCGCGGATGGACCGGGCGTTGCTCGAGGTCCACGGCTCGGGGCTCATCGCCATCCTGGGGCACCTGGGCTCGGAACTGGCCCATCACCTGGTCCACTACGAGCGAACCCGCGATGAAGCGGCGTGGCAACGCGCCGTCGATGTCGTGACCTGGCACGCGCGGGCCTTCGCCGATGCGGGCACCGGCCCCCGCCTGTTCATCGAGCTCCAGCACCATGTGCCCGAGCAGAACGCCATCAACCCCCACCTCATCCGCATCGCCCGCGAGATGAGCCTGCCGCTGGTCTGCGACAACGACGCCCACTTCCTGCGGGCCCAGGACCACGACGCTCACGACACACTGATCTGCATCTCCACCGGCAAGACCAAGACCACCGAGGACCGCATGCGGTACCCGGCCGATGTGTATGTCAAGAGCCCGGAGGAGATGGAGGCGCTCTTCGCCGAGTATGGCGAGGCCGGGCGCGAGGCGATTGATAACACGGCCGCGATCGCCGCCCGCTGCCACGTTGATCTTGGTCTCAACCAGAGCCACGCGCCGATGGTGCGCGTGCGGCGCCGTGTGGAGGGCGGGGAGACCGCGCGACGCCAGGCCGCCCTGCCGGGGCACGAGCGGGGCGAGTGGGACGACTTGCCCCGCGTCGAGGACCCGCGGTTCGGCGGCGACCTGACCGCGTGGTACACGGCGTACTGCGCCGAGTTTGAGGTCGTGCCGCTGTCGATCCCCGATGGTTGCGGAGAGGGCGAGCGTGCGACCATACTCGGCGACGCCAAGCGCGAGTGCGATGCCGCGCTGCGGCTGCTGGGCGAGGGCGGGATGGTGTGGCGGTATGGGGCCGAGTCACGCAGAAGCCAGACAGGGCGCGTTGAGGAGCGCAGTGGCGGTGAAGTCGATCGCCGGCGCGCGATCAGGGCAAGGCTCGAACGCGAGCTGGGCATCCTGGCCGCCAAGGACATCTCCGCGTACTTCCTCATCGTCTGGGACTTCGTCAACTGGGGGCGCCAGCAGGGCGTGCCGGCCCTTGCCCGCGGCTCGGGCGTCGGCACCATGGTGGGCTATTGCCTGGGGCTTTCCAACGCGTGTCCGGTCGAGTACGGCCTGCTCTTCGAGCGATTCACCGACCCCGACCGCAGCGAGTACCCCGATATCGACATCGACTTGTGCCAGGATGGGCGCGGGCGCGTCATCGACTATGTGCGTCGCAAGTACGGGCACGTGGCGCAGATCATCACATTCGGAACGCTCAAGGCCCGGGCCGCGGTGCGCGACGTGTGCCGTGTGATGGATGTCTCTCTCTCCGACGCGGATCGTCTGGCGAAACTGATCCCCGAAGCGCTGGGCATGACGCTCGACCAGGCGCTCCAGCAGGAGCCGGACCTCAAGCGCCTGTACGACGAGGATGCGACGATCCGGCGCGTCATCGACAACGCCCGGGTGCTGGAGGGCCAGGCCCGCCACGCGTCCGTTCACGCCGCGGGTGTGATCGTCGCGACCCGCCCGCTGCACGAGATCGTGCCGCTCTACAAGCAGACCGGCGCCGACGAGCACGAGGTTGTGACGCAGTGGGACGGCCCGACGTGCGAGAAGATGGGCCTCTTGAAGATGGACTTCCTCGGTCTGCGCACGCTCTCGGTGATCGAGCGGGCCAAGCGGCTGATCCGCGAGGGACTCTCGGAGGAGGCGATACACCAGGCCGTGGCTCGCTCGCTCGGCGACGGCGGTCCGCATCCGCTCGATCTTGATCGCTTGTCGTACGACAATCAGACCGTCTTCGAGATGTTCAGACGAGGCGACGTGACCGGCGTCTTCCAGTTCGAGTCCGGCGGCATGCGCCGCCTCCTGGTCGAGATGAGGCCCGACCGACTCGAGGACTTGATCGCGGCCAACGCCCTCTTCCGTCCCGGCCCCATGGACCTGATCCCCGACTACAACAAACGCAAGCACGGGCAGGAGCAGGTCCCCAGCATTCACGAGATCGTGGACAGGTTCACGCGCGACACCTACGGGGTCATGGTCTACCAGGAACAGGTCATGCAGATCGTGCATGAGCTGGGCGGCATCCCGCTGCGGGCGGCGTACTCGCTCATCAAGGCGATAAGCAAGAAGAAAGAGAAGGACATCGCCAAGGCCCGCCCCGTGTTCATCGAGGGCGCGGTCGACAAGGGGCTCGCAAAGAGGCAGGCCGAGGACCTGTTCGAGCTCATCTTGAAGTTCGCGGGCTACGGCTTCAACAAGAGCCACTCCACCGGATACGCGATCGTCGCGTACCAGACGGCGTACCTCAAGACGTACTTCCCCGCCCAGTACATGGCCGCGTTTCTTACGTTCGAGAGCCAGGCCCAGAAGCTCTCCGACTGGATGGCCTACCTCGAGGACGCCCGCAAGACCCGCACCATCGACCCCGCCACCGGCGCGACGCTCAAGGGCGGGCTGGAGGTCCGCCCGCCCGATATCAATCTAAGCCAGTCCGACTTCGCCGTTGTCTTCGAGCGAGGCGAGCCCCGCACTCCCGCGCACGGGCACATCCGCTTCGGCATGAATGCGATCAAAGGAGCCGGCGAGAAGGCGATTGAGGCTGTGATCCGCGAGCGCGACGGCGTTCCGCCGTCCATCGAAATGCCGGGGAATGACGCCACCGCCGCCGCGGCATTGCCCGCTTCGTCTCTTCGTCTCCGCGTCTCTTCTCCCGCTTTCCCCCGCCCCTACACGTCGCTCTTCGATTTCTGCGAGCGCGTCCCCACCGGCGGGCCAAACGGCGCCGTCAACCGCGCCACCATTGAGGCCCTCATCAAGTGCGGCGCGTTTGACTCGCTGCATGGCCGCAAGGATCGCGCGGGCATGGTCGCCACCATCGACACCGCGGTGGCCGCGGGCCAGCGCATGGCCGCCGACAAGGCCTCGGGTCAAACCCAGCTCTTCGGCGTCGGCCCGTCCGAGCCGGCTGTTGGAAAGTCCAGGTCCAAGCCCGCCGATGCCGGAGCGCCGGACCCCGCCTCCACTCTCACGCCGGCCACCCCGTGGTCCGAGACCGACACCCTCCGCGAAGAGAAGGCCACACTGGGCTTCTATGTCACCAGCCACCCGCTGGACCGCTGGAAGTCGTGGATCGCCGTCTTCGCGACCCACGATCTGATCGGCCTGCGCGAGGGAACCCAGGACCAGCGCGTCCTCGCGGGCGCGCTCGTCCAGTCCGTCCGCACCATCGTCTCCAAGAAGGGCCAGTCCGCGGGCCAGAAGATGGCGATCATCACCCTCGAGGACCTGGGCGGCACCTGCGACGCCGTCATGTTCCCCGGCGTCTACGCCCTGTTCGGCCACCTGCTCACCGACGATTCCCCCAAGTTCTTCACCGGCAAACTCGACCTCTCGCGCGGAGACCCGCAGGTGATCCTCGACCGCGTGTCGCCCATCGAGACGGTGCCGCTCGAGAAGGGCCGGCTCCGCCTGATCATCCGCGAGCCCGCGCTCAACGGCGGCAGCCAGGACGCGATTGACCGCATGTGCGAGGCGATCGCCAAGGGCGTCGGCGCGGCCACGCCTGGCGCGCAACCTGGCGCACCCAACGGCACGACCACCGGCGCTCGACCCGCTTCGCGCTCCATTGAGGCCGACTTCGAGAACCCCCAATACCCAATGGTCCCCCTCGAACTGGTCATCGAGACGCTGGACGCCTGGTACGAACTCAAGCCCGAGTCGGCCAGCGCGCGCCTCGCCCCCGCCCTGGCCACCGAGGCGGCCCGCGTCCTGGGCGACGGCGCGCTGCGCCTCAAAAACGGTGTGCCTATCGAGGTTCCGGGCCAGGATCGCAAACGCTGGGGCGGCAACAAGTCGGGCGGCTGAGCCCAGCTCGGCCCCCACGGAGCCAACACAGATGGCTGCGCGAGCGGTCGGCCACCGGCCGACTGAACGCACGGGTGATTCGCGCCGTAACGCATGGGTGCGCGGCGAGCCAACACTCAGGCGCCCGGACGACCCCCGCGCCGCCCCGTCCCGATGAACCGCATTTCACCCTCAGAGCCACACGCTCTGAACGTTGCCCGACAACCATCCCCAATGCTCCGCCGCGTCCTGTCCCTCACCCTCGCCGCGATCCGCTGGGTCTTCCGCCAGGAGATCGGCGTGCTCATCGCCGCCGCCGTGGTGGCGGCCGCGCTCTGGCTCTTCTCGAACGTCGCCGACGAGGTGCTCGAGGGCGAGGCCGACCCCATCGACCACCGCATCCTGCTGGCCCTGCGCAGCCCGGACGACCCCGCCAAGCCCATCGGCCCCGACTGGCTCGTCGTGACCGCCCAGGAGATCACGGCCCTGGGCAGCACCTCCGTGCTCGCGCTGCTCACGCTTATCGTGGGCCTGTACCTCTGGCTCCGTCGCAGCCCGAACACCGCGCTGTTTGTGCTCATCTCGGTTGGCGGGGGCGCGCTGATCAGCACGCTGCTCAAACTGATCTTCGGACGCGAACGCCCAAGCATCGTTCCGCACCTGACCCACTTGGGCCAGGCCAGTTTTCCGAGCGGGCACGCCATGCTCTCGACCGTCGCGTTCCTCACGCTGGGCGCGCTGCTGGCCGAGATCGAGAAGCGCAAGCGGGTCAAGGCGTTCATCCTCGCGGTGGCCGTCGGAGTCGCCGCGTTGGTGGGCGCAACGCGGGTGTATCTGGGTGTTCACTACCCGACCGATGTCGTGGCCGGCTGGACGGCGGGCGTCGCCTGGGCCGTGGGCTGCTGGGGGATGGCGCGGTGGCTGAAGAAGCGCGGGGAGATCATGGACACCGAATCGTCAGCAAAGCAGTAGTCGCCATCAGTTCACGAACGGCCAAGGGCACGAGGCGTGATTGTAAATTGCGGTGGCGCCGCCGATGGGAACCCATGTGTTGGTGCGATCATCGAAGAGCGCGCACAGGGCCAGATGTCCGATTCGTCCGTCTTCGAGGCGAATCCGAAACAGCGCGTGGCATGTGGCATCGGTGTCTTCCAGCGCCTCGTAATCCTCACGCGGGCCCGCCGGGCCGTCGAACACCGACAGCGAACTGAACATCCCGCTGTGAGGCCACTCTTCCGTGGCCATCACGAGCGTCACGCCCTTGCCGACTCGCACGCTGTCGGCGTCGATCGCCGCGATCCGCAGGCCCGATGCCCGCTGCGCCACTAGCATTTCTGCGAAGACCGCGCGATCATCGACCTCGGCGTACCAGCCTTCATCATGCTCATCAAGAAATGTCCACGTAACGGCCGTCCGAACGGTGTCCAACGCCCGTTTGCGAGAGAACACAAGGTTATCCTGAGCAAAATGCTCAAAGATCGGCGCGGAATCGTCTCGCAGCCAACCACCGAGGGTGATCAGAAAGCCATCGAGAGCGGGCTCGACCCCGGCTGGGTCCTTGAACGAACGGTTCGCCGAGTCATGGAGTCGGTCGGAGATCGCCTGCAACGTCATTTCAACCCGCTCCGGGGCGTCGCAATCGAGCCATGTGCCGTGCCCGGCGTCTTCGAGCGCGCGATCCCAATCTCGCTCCTCGCCCTTGTTCCGCGGCTGGGCCGCATCGAAGCCTACGGCGCACGCCGACACAAACGCGATCGATCCGGTCAGGGCCAGGCGTAATGCTCTCATCTTTCATGCCTCAAATCTGCGCCGCCGCGACCAGCGCCGCAGCGGCGCGAAGGTTCAGGACGTTCCTTGGGCCTTGCTCAAGAAGACATCATGGCGTGCCAACGCACTGAGCCTGAGACGGCGGATTGGTGTGCAACCCGTCGTGGCACACCTCGGAAGAGGAACAGCACTTCACGGACTTCTGGCTGGTGTCGCCGCAGTTGACCCAGCCGCAGCACAACTCGTTGCTGCGGCAGGTCCCGATGAGCACGGAGGGGCAGTTGATCCCATAGCACCGCGTGCGGACGAAGTCGCCACTCGTCTCCTCCTCACTCGCCAACGCGGTGTAGTCGTCGTCCATGTGGGCCAGACCCGACGCACCCAGCGACACGAGCGACAGTCCGCAGGCAAACAGCGCGGCCAAAGGCATACGACCGAGTGTCATGGTCATTCTCCCATACGGGGACAGCCCTGCCGTACAGGGTTGGCGACAAGCGCAACCGCCAGCAGGGCGAGTAACAGTCCGTTTCGAAGCAGAGCTCCGGCGACGCTGAATGCTCCGACTCCGCACCCGCAGTCGCCGTTGAAGCCGTCAAGACGGAGCATCACGAGAGCACCGGTGAACGCGGCGAGGAGGACCATGGACACGATGAGTGCGCCGCGCTGCCGGACGCCGGAAAGCAGCCAGAGCCCGAGCACCCATTCGACGCTCGCCAAGAGGTACGCCGTGATCGACGCCATGTGCGAGGGCCAGCTGGTCAATCGCTCGAGGACCACGAGCGTTGCATCAGGAGAGAAAACCTTCTGAATCGCTACCCACACGAAGAACACACCCATGCCACAAGCCACGCACCCCGCGAACCGCGATCGAAGTGCGGATTGCGTGCGCGAGGCGGATAGTGCGGCGAGTTCGCCGTTAGCGGGGAGCCGGGGAGCCGGGGAGCCGGGGAGAGGATTGGCCGCCACATCGCTCATGCTGCCAACCTACTAAATCAGCGATGGCTGTCAAGCCCCTCGTGCCAGAAAAAGTGTGAAGAGTCGACCTCCCGTGTCGGTGGAAACTCCCCCGATCAGGGCAGCCAGTCCCCGAGTCAGGGGTGAAAACGTGAGCGATCACGCCCCCACATCCACATACCCCCGCAGCCCCTGCACCCCACCCTCTCTGCCGAACCCCGACTCCTTGAACCCGCCGAACGGCGAGCCCGGGTCGAACTTGTTGTACGTATTCAGCCACACCACCCCCGCCTTCAGCCGGCGCGCTGTCTCGAAGATCTTGCTGCCCTTGTCGGTCCACACGCCCGCCGCCAGGCCATACGGCGTCGAGTTCGCGCGCACGATCGCCTCCTCGGGCGTCCGGAACGTCAGCACCGACAGCACCGGGCCGAAGATCTCCTCGCGCGCCACCGTGTGGCTCGGCTGCACCCCCGTGAAGAAGCACGGCCTGCACCAGAACCCGGCCCCGGGGAGCCCCCGCCGCCACTCGGGAACGCCTCGAACCGACTCCCCACCGGTCGCATGGACGCCGTTCTCACTCAGTCGACGCACCCCGATCTTGCCGCCAACTTCCCGCGCGGCTTTCTTGCCCTGGTTCCCTCCGTCGCTGCGTCGCTTGGTCGCTGCGTCGCTTCCAGCCCCGCACACCATCAGCTCCGCCCCTTCCGCGACCCCGCCCTCCAGGTACCCCGCGATCTTCTCCATCTGCTCGCGTGAGTTGATCGCGCCCACATCCGTGTTCTTGTCCATCGGGTCGCCTACGCGCAGCGTCAACAGCCGCGCACGAAGCCGCTTGACCACTTGCGTCTGGATCGACTCCTGCACGAACAGCCGCGACCCCGCGCAGCACACATGGCCCTGGTTGAAGTAGATCCCCTGCACGATCCCCTCGATGGCCTGATCCAGGCTCGCGTCCTCGAAGATAATGTTCGGGCTCTTCCCGCCGAGTTCAAGCGTCAGGCGCTTGAAAGTCCCCGCCGTGGCCCGCGCGATCTTCTTGCCCACCTCCGTTGACCCCGTGAACGCGATCTTGTCCACACCCGGATGCTCTACCAGCGAGGCCCCCGTCGCCCCCTCCCCCGTCACAATGTTCACCACGCCCGGCGGCAACCCTGCCTCGATCAGAATGTCCGCCAGGCGCAGCGCGGTCAGCGACGTGGTCTCCGCCGGCTTGAGCACGCAGGTGTTCCCGCACGCCAGTGCGGGGGCGAGTTTCCAGGCGGCCATCAGCAGCGGGAAGTTCCAGGGGATGATCTGCCCGCACACGCCCACCGGGCGCACCCCCCGCCCGAACACATGCTGCAGTTTGTCGGCCCAGCCGGCGTAGTAGAAGAAGTGGGCCGCGGCCAGCGGCACATCCACATCTCGGCTCTCCTTGATGGGCTTCCCGCCGTCGAGCGTCTCGAGCACCGCCAGCTCGCGGGCCCGCTCCTGGATCCGGCGGGCGATGCGATAGAGGTACTTGGCCCGCTCCTTGGCGGGCAACCCGGCCCACGCCGGCAAGGCCTGACGCGCCGCCCGCACCGCCGCATCCACATCCCCCGCACCCGCCCGCGCCACCCTCGACAACACACCCTCCGTCGCGGGATTGATCGTGTCGAAATACAAGCCTCCGGCCTTGGCGGCGTGGCTCTGCGGGGCGTGCCCTTGCGGCTCCACAAACCGCCCACCGATGAACAGCCCGTACCGATCCGCGATCTCGACCTTCACAGACTCTGGCGCGGGCGCGTACTCCCCCGCGAACGCCATCGCGTAAAGGGACGGCGCTCCACCTGGAGCCGAAGGCTCCCCCGTCATGTCCGGCTGGGCGCCACGAAGCGGGGCCAACTTACCCCTCTTCGCGAGGGACTTGCGAGCGGTCGTGCGGTCAGATGATCGGCTGGCTTTCGCGGGCATCCCGCAGTTTATGGACCTCCGTCGGACCCAGCAATAGCGGCGCCCGCCTCGATCCCGCACCCGGGGCACATCCCCAGCCCGCCGAGTTCGTAGGCGCACACCCGGCACCGCCCGCGCCGCTGCCTTCCGAACGCGCGCACCCCGCCCACAACGCGGGCGACCATGAACGCCGCGGCCCCCCACACCACCGTGTCGATCGCCAGCCCGTACCACACCGGGCGCAGGGGCAGGTGCGGGGTGTAGCACTCGTTCTCGATCATCCAATGCTTCGGCCAGTCGCCCGGAATCGGGATGCCGTGCATCACCGGGTTGCTCGTGAGTTTCCGGACGCGCCCGTCATAGATCGCGACGCTCTCGAGCGCCGGCACCGGGAACCCCCGTTGCGAGACGTTGGTGACCCATCCGTCGGGCAGTTGTCCGCTTGAGTAGATCTGCCAGTTTGTGCGCCCCAGGCGACGCACCACAAAGCCCCTGGCCGCCACGTCACCAGCGGGTTGCCAGGCTCGCGGGAAGCTCGTCTCGGGCGTGAGCCCAAACGCCTGCGAGAAGGGCAGGAACGCCGCGATGCCCCACGCCACACCGATGGTCAGCACAAGGCCAACCAGGCCGTAACCGGCCAGACACAACGCAGCCGAGCGGAATCTCGACGCGAGGGGCCGCATGAGGGCATTGTGACAGGTCACGCCGGCGAACACAACCATGGCTCGCGTGCGGCCTTTCGCGAGCAAGAAATCGGCCCCGGGGGGGTTCTCACCCCCCGGGGCCGGCGTGCATCGCTTCATCTGTTCACCCGGGATAGGCCTTTTGAGCCCCGCGAGGTGGCGTGCTTATGGCTGTGGACCGCCATGCCCATCGACCGGCGATCCGCGCCGCCCGCCTCACGGCGGGCCAATCGCCTCCGCCACCGCCGCTCTCACTTGGTTCACCGACCGCTGCTGGGCTTGCGTGATCGCCTGTCGCCCTTCCTGGGCGGCCCGAAGGACGTTGTCGATCAGTTCTTGCGGAGCGTTCAGGCGGTGCAGGGCCACCACCGCATTGCGGGCGATGGTCTCGATGCGCCCACGGCCGGCCTGGCCCATCCGCTGCAGCGCTTCCACCGCCGCCTGGCCGAAGTTCACGATCCGCCGATCCGGCGCGCCAGCCAAGTCCAGGCGCTCGATCTCCGCCACGGCACGGGTCTTGCCCGCCTCCAGTGCGGCCGACGCGTTCTGCGTCGCCGTCTGGATCTCGGCGATCGCGCGATCCGCGACCTGCTGGGCGGTCGGCTGGGCGAGGGCCGGCCCGGCGAAGATCGCCAGTGCCGAGATCGCGGCCATGTGGATCACCCCGCGCACCCATCCGCTCGCACGGACGGGGCACACGACAACACTGCTACCCATGTTGGCCTCCTTGGCCTTGATGCACGCCCGGGCTTGTGGTCCGACCGGCGCCCCTGCCCGTCGGGGAGCCGGAGACATGTCATACCAGGGTGTACAACGCGGGTAACCGTCGTGTATTGCTGGCTCACCGGGTCGATCCAGAATCCGCGGGTGATGCAACGCCCGATGATGGCGCGGACGCGGCGCATTGCCGCGGCGCGACGACGCGGTCGGGGTCACCGCGCGCTGGCGCCGCGACCCGGACCGCCCGTTTCAACCGCTTGCTTTCGCGTTCCAACCCCCGGCGGTCAGCCGGTTCTGGCCCCACGTCGCGGCCTCACTGCATGGCCGCAATCGCCGCCCAGCGCACGTCCTCCAGTGCCGCGGCTCTCGCGAACCCGATACCGCGGGTTGCCTTGAGCGAGTGCTCGTTCACCCGGGCGATGAGCACCTCGGGCGCCCCCAGCCGGATGAGCGTGGCCACCGACGAGGTCTGAATGCGGCCCACCAGGGCCTGCCCGCCGCTTGAGGTCCGGGTAAGCTCCATCCGGACCTCCAGGTAGTAGTGGAAGATGGTCGCGTTGGAGGCGCCCTGCGCGTCCAGGCGCTCGATCTCCGCCACCCCGGTCTGGGCGGTCGCGCCCAGCGACGCCTCCACGTCCGTCCTGACCTTGGCGACCCGCAGGCAGGAGGCCTCGGTGACCTCGAGCAGGGAGGGCTGGGCGAGCGACGGGGTGGTGAAGGCGGCGGCGACCAGCACGATGGCCGCATGAATCCACGAGCGCATTGATCCGGTATACATGCAGATTCTCCCTTTCACCCCGCGCGAACAGGATTGGGATCGGGGGCGTCCGGTCGGGAGACCCGGTCGGGCGCGCCACCCATGAGTCGACAACTGGAACAATGCCCGCGCGCCAGGAAAATGCCGGTGTAATGCGTCTCATTCTCCATCTGGACCCGCCCAGCCCGTGTCCGGCGCGCCCAGCCCGCGGGCTCGGCGCACGGGGCCGCATCGGGCTCCGCGAGGCGCATCCCGCGCCCTCGCGCCACGCCGATCTACACTTGCCGCGCCATGGGCCTGATGCTGACCATTATCGTTCTCTGCGTCGTCCTGGGCGTCCCCGCCACCCTTCTCTGGTGGAAGGTCGCCGACAAGTGGGCCGACGCTGAGCACAAGCGATTTCCGACGAAGCCCGCGTCCTCCAGACCCGCCGCCGGCCCCGCGCCCACGGTTGTTGACCTCGAAAGCGAAACCCGGCGCTGACTCGAAGCCCCGGCTTCAAGGGGTGAGCAGCCTCCGGCTCCTTGCCAGCCTCTCGGCCAGCCCACCTGCCTGACCAATCACGCCAGCGCCCCGTCCGAATCACTCAACACCTGCGTTGCGTCATTGCTGTGTCGCTCCGTCTCTCCGTCCTTTTCTTAGAACTTCTTGTGCGCCTCCCGCCCCCCGCCACCCTTCACTCCCATGATCGCCCGCGCCAGCGTCAGGTCCCCCATCCGCGTGATCTTGATGTTCCGCGGATCGCCGGGCACGATCACCACCTGCTCTCCGAGCCGTTCCACCAGCCCCGCATCATCCGTGCTCGCCAGGTCCATTTGGGCATACGCGCGCCGCAGCAGCCCCGCCTCGAACACCTGCGGCGTCTGGATCGCAAACAGCCCCCGCCGATCCAGCGTCTCACGCACAACTCGCGGTCTGGCTTTCCTGGGCGCGGCCCCCAGGATCGCCGCGAGCGGGTCCGCCTCCTCCTCTTCCCCAGCCTCCTCCCCCGCGCGCTTGATCGTGTCCGACACCTCCACCCCAGGCACCACCGCGTTGTGTTTGGCCGCCGCCTCGAACACACGCTCGATGACCTCCGCCGGCGTGCAGGGCCGGGCCGCGTCGTGGACAGCGATGTGCGTGGCGCTGCCCGGCACTTCCGCCAGCGCGGCCGCCACCGTCTCATACCGATGCGTCACCCCGCCACGGCATATCTTCGCCCCCAGCAGCCCCAGCTTGTCCGCGTGCCGATCTCGAAACTCAGAGAATACCCCGGCCTCGTGGGGCCCCGCGACGACAATCCCCACCACCCACGCGCTGCCCGGCCCCTGCCCCCCGAACAACTCCACGCTGCGCTGCAGAACGCTCCGTCCGCCCAGGTCCTCCTCGAGCTTCCAACGCACCGCGCCGTAGTCGCCGCCCGACTCGGCATACCGACGCCCGGCCCCGGCCGCAGGAATGATCACGACAATGCGAGGCGTTCCCATGCTCAAATCCTAGTTCCACAATCGTGCCGCCCACCGCGACCCTGAGCGTCTGCCGCTCCCCTCTGGCTCAACGGAGCCGGCTGCGCACGCAGTCGGCCACGACGCAGCAACCCCACACGTGCATCACGCCGCGTCCACCCAGCAGTCGTGCCACCAGCTGCGGCTCCGAGCGGCTGGTGCAAACAGTTCAACGCTCCCGCCCCCGCACCAACACCCACACGACTCACACTCCCCC
>CAZHKB010000052.1:0-3478 GCA_964533405.1 uncultured Phycisphaeraceae bacterium
CTTGTGACTTGCTCCGCCCCTCCGCGCTGGCTTGAATCAAGACGATCGCGTCCACGGGTTGCGCCTCGGCGGGCTTCGCGGCGCCGAGGCTCCACCCGTGGCTACAGCCCGTTGCCCCGTTGGGGCAGGGACGCGCGGCATGGCACGCATTGCACAGGTCGCACGCAGGGCGTCGCTTGGCGGGGCGTGGGAACTCGGGTTCGTCCAGACGAGCACGACGAGCGCCGCGCGGGGATGCCGAGTGGCACCACCGTCGTGGCTTCGGCTACGCTGCCCGCATGTCCAAGCCCCACAAACCCGTGACCCCCGACGTTTCCGGCATCCATTCCGTGCTCCAGGAAACGCGTGTGTTCGCGCCGCCTCGGGCCGAGGATGTGGGCGGGCCGGCGTGGCTGATCTCGAGCATGGAGCAGTACCGGGCGATGCACGCGCGGTCGCTGGGTGATCCGGCGGGGTTCTGGGGCGAGGCCGCGAGCGAGCTGCACTGGTTCCGGAAGTGGGACCGCGTTGTTGAATGGAACCCGCCCGACGCGAAGTGGTTTGTCGGGGGCAAGACCAACCTGTGCTACAACGCCGTTGACCGCCATGTGCTGAGCGGGCATGGGTCGCAAACCGCGATCGTGTGGGAGGGCGAGCCCATGCTGCCGGCGGGGACAAAGCGACCCGGCGGAAGCGGCGGAGCCAAGGCAACCGGCGGTGGCACGGGCGCAGCGGGCTCCCGTGGCATGGGAGGCAGCGGCGCGGGTGGGGCTTCCGCCGGCGTCGCGCTGGATACCGGCGATGTGCTGCCCGATGGGCGGCCTCTGGAGCCGGAGGTGAGGCGGATTTCCTACGCCGAGTTGCGTGAGCGGGTGTGCCGGTGCGCGAACGTGCTCAGGTCGCTGGGCGTGCGCAAGGGCGACGTGGTCACGATCTACATGGGGATGGTGCCGGAACTGGCCGTGGCGGTGCTGGCGTGCGCGCGGATCGGCGCGATCCACTCGGTGATCTTCGGGGGGTTCAGCAGCCAGGCGATCGTGGACCGCGTGCTGGATGCGCGGTCGCGGGTGATCGTGACGTGCGATGGGGCGTGGCGGCGGGGCAAGGTCGTGCCGCTGAAGGAGAGCGTGGACAAGGCGTGCAGCACGCTGGCCAGCCACGGGCACCTGGTCGAGCATGTGCTGGTGGTGAATCGCTGCGACACCCTGGTGGCGTGGCGGGAGGGGCGGGACCAGGACTGGGAGCGGGCGATGGCGGGAGCCGACGCCGCGTGCCCGTGCGAGCCCATGGACGCAGAGGATGTGGCGTTCATGCTCTACACCAGCGGGTCGACGGGCAAGCCCAAGGGGATCGTGCACACCGTGGGCGGGTTCATGGTGTTCACATACCTGACGAGCAAGTATGTGTTCAACCTGGTGCCGGACACGGGGCAGCTGTTCTGGTGTACCGCGGATGTGGGGTGGATCACGGGGCATTCTTATATTCTGTACGGCATCCTGCCCAATCGGGTGCCGACCCTGATGTACGAGGGCGCACCCAACGCGCCGACCGAGGATCGCTTCTGGTCGATCATCGAGCGCCACAGGGTGACGCACTTCTACACCGCCCCCACCGCCATTCGCGCGTTCATGAAGTGGGGGACGCAGCATCCGGCGGGGCATGACCTGAGCAGCCTGCAGGTGCTGGGGAGCGTGGGCGAGCCGATCAACCCGGAGGCGTGGATGTGGTATCGCCAGCATATCGGGCGCAACGTGTGCCCGATCGTGGACACATGGTGGCAGACGGAGACGGGCGGGCACATGATCACGCCGTTGCCTGGGGTGACGCCGACCAAGCCGGGCAGTTGCACGCTGCCGTTCTTCGGCGTGGATGCGGCGATCATGGATGAGAGTGGCGTGGAGCGGGCGGCGAATGCGGGGGGCCTGCTGGGGTTGAGAAGGCCGTGGCCATCCATGCTGCGCGAGGTCTATGGTGATCGTGGGCGGTTTGTCGATACCTATTTCTCAAAGTTCAAGGTGGCAGGGTGGAAGGGAGCGACGTCGCCCTACTACTTCACCGGCGACGGCGCGCGCCGTGACGAGGACGGCTACTTCTGGATCATGGGTCGCGTGGATGATGTCATTAATGTGAGCGGGCATCGGCTGGGCACGATGGAAGTCGAGTCCGCCCTGGTGAGCCACCCGGCGGTGGTGGAGGCGGCGGTGGTGGGCATGCCGCACGAGATCAAGGGCACCGGCGTCGCCGCCTTCTGCACACTCGGGCCGAGCTTCGAACCGGGGAGCAAGACGGCGGCTGAGGAGCTGAAGCGGATGCTGGGCGAG
Source organism: uncultured Phycisphaeraceae bacterium (assembly GCA_964533405.1). Taxonomy (GTDB): domain Bacteria; phylum Planctomycetota; class Phycisphaerae; order Phycisphaerales; family UBA1924; genus JACKHA01. The sequence continues at coordinate 2,301 of CAZHKB010000052.1, forward strand.
CACGTCACCAAGGAGATCGGGGCCATCGCGCGGCCCGACCAGATCCGGTTCACCCCGGCGCTGCCCAAGACGCGATCGGGAAAGATCATGCGGAGACTGCTGCGGGCGATCGCGGCCGGCGAAGAAAGCATCACGCAGGATACGACCACGCTGGAGGATTACAGTGTTTTGGCGAGGCTCAAGGAGAGTGAGGAGGGATGAGGTTGATTGAAGTGCGATAAGAGTGGCGGGTGCCATCACTCGCCACAACTACCTCTCTTCTTGCTGTTTATTTGTTCTACGGGGCGCAGTGATGGGGATCGAGCCGGTGGCATGTGGGCACCACTGCGCGGGCGCCGCCCGCACGTTCACCACGGACTTGCCGAAGAGATCGAGAGGAAGAGGTGGGTAGGCCGCGGGTGCTGGCACCCGCCTTGCAGTTGTTCAGGACAAGCCATCTCGAATGTGAGCGAGGAACGGCTCCAAGTCGCGGCGAAGTCTCACCATGTCGGTGCGTAGCCGCTCGACGAGGGGTAGGTGATCCGACTTCCAGCCGAAGCCTGCGACGCGATGCTCGACCTTGGCGCGACTGAGTGCAGTGACTTCCCATACAAGCGGCCCACCATGCACCCGCTCGATGTCATTCTGTTTGAGCCGAAGGTGGTCGTAAACAGGATGCAACCCGTGCCGCTTCTCGCAGAACTCGACGCGATAGACGACGGCGTTGACACAGAAACTCTAAACGCAATACTGTCAGGCCTCGACCGGCATGGTGACGTACTTGCCCTCGATGCGGAACCCTGGGCAGGCGACAACCAGGCCGTCGAGGAGTTGCTGCTTGCGCCCATTGTCGCTCACTTGGACTTCCCCTTCGATTTGTCCTTGCCGCCGCGGCCCGAGTGTCCGTTGTTCTTGATCGGGACAACTTCCGAGACCAGCAGCGCGTGCAGGAGTCGGAACCCGCCTTCGGTGTCCCAGAGCACGAACGACGTCGCCGGCGGGCGGCCCGGCGTGCGCGGGGGGCCGAAGGCGGAGTAATCGCGGTGCGGGATGTCGAACTCGCGCCCGTCGATCATGCGGAGACGGACGCCGTCGGGGTGCTCGTGGACGAAGGCTCGGATCGCTTCGATGTTCATGCTGAACTCCGTTGAAGGATCCTGCAGGATTCACCCGCGTCCGACGCCAGCAGGTGCCCGACC
>CAZHKB010000052.1:3578-7469 GCA_964533405.1 uncultured Phycisphaeraceae bacterium
CAGGATTCACCCGCGTCCGACGCCAGCAGGTGCCCGACCGCTTGCGCGGTCGGCTCCGTTGATCCAAAGGCGATCGCTCGCGCGATCGGCTCCACTTGCACTCGCTCGCGCGGTCAGCCCCCCATCACCCTCCGCACCGCCGCCGCAATCCGCCCGGGATTCGGCAGATACGCCTGCTCCAGGTTCTTCGCATACGGCGTCGGCACGTCCTCCGTGTTCACCCGCACCGGGGGGTGGTCGAGCCAATCGAAGCAGCGCTCGCAGACCTGGGCCATGACCTCGCTGGCAATGCCAGCAAACGGCCAGGACTGATCGACGATCACGATCTTGTTCGTCTTCTTGATGCTGGCGATGATCGAGTCGATGTCCAGCGGGCGGATCGTCCGCATGTCGAGCACCTCGGCGTCGATGCCCTCCTCGGCCAGCACGCCCGCGGCCTCGGCACAGAAGTTCACCGGCCGCCCCCACGACACCAGCGTGATCGACCCCTCGCCGCCCTGCGATTCCCGCACCATCCGCGCCCGCCCGAACGGGATGTAGTACTCCTCCTCCGGCACATGGGCCTTGTCGCCCAGCATCCGCTCGCTCTCGAGGAAGAACACCGGATCAGGATCGCGGATGGCCGTCTTGAGCAGGCCCTTCGCGTCATACGGGTTGCTCGGGATGACCATCTTCAGCCCCGGCACGTTGGCGTACAGCCCCTCGACGCACCAGGAGTGCGTGGAGCCGAGCTGGCCGCCCGCGCCGTCGTTGCCGCGGAAGACGATGGGGCAGCCCCACTGCCCGCCGGACATGTAGAGCATTTTGGGTGCGTTGTTCAGGATCGCATCGGCGGCCACCAGCGAGAAGGACCACGACATGAACTCAACGATGGGTCGCAGGCCATACATGGCGGCGGCGATGCCCATGCCCGCGAAGCCGTTCTCGGAGATGGGCAGGTCGATGATCCGCTTGGGGCCGAACTCGTCGAGCATGCCCTGTGAGATTTTGTAGGCCCCGTTGTACTGGGCGACCTCCTCGCCGCAGAGGAAGACCCGCTTGTCGCGCCGCATCTCCTCGCTCATGGCCTCGCGCAGAGCCTCGCGGTACTGCAGCAGGCGAGCCTTGCCCTCGGGCTGCTCGCGCGCGGGGAGCTGGTTCTCGGGCACAAAGTCGGGGAGCTCGACGGGGGATTCGAGGGCGGGGTGGTCGATGACGGTGGGCATGGGAAGTCGGGCTCCGGGAGACTGGGGAATGGTCGGGCGGATTGTAGTGGGCTGGGTGCCGGCAGCGCGCGGTGCGGTCGCCCTCACGCCAGCCGCGCGGCACCGAATCATGCTGCATCGCTCAGCGGGTCCGGCGGCACGACGCCCCGGCCTCGAACGTCTCCAGCACGTCCACGTCGCTCGCGGGCCTAAAGCCATCTCGCAGCACCGAGCCGAACAACGCCAGCTCCGTGATCGGCCACGTCCGGCAGAAATCGGCCAGCGCCTCGGCGGGGATCGGGATGCCCGGCGCGCCGTCCACGCTCAGATTGTAACCCCCGACCCCCGCCGCGCGGTACGCTGGCCCCATGGACCTGACCGCCCTGCCGTATCCCTCCCGCCGCGTCCCGGTTTGCGCCCGGAATGTGGTGGCCTGCTCGAACCCGCTGGCGGCCCAGGCCGGGCTTTCCATGATGGCTCGGGGCGGGTCGGCGGTGGATGCGATTGTGGCGATGGCGTCGACGCTGACGCTGGTGGAGCCCACCGGCAACGGCATCGGCTCCGATGCGTTTGCGCTGGTCTGGGATGGGGCGACGCTGCACGGGCTGAACGGCAATGGGCGGTCGCCGGCGGCGCTGTCGCCGGATGACTTTGCCGGGCAGGCCGCCATGCCCACGCTGGGTTGGGGGGCGGTCACTGTTCCCGGCGCGGTCGATGCCTGGCGGACTCTGCACGAGCAGTTCGGCACCGTCCCCTTCGCGGACGTGCTCAAGCCCGCGATCGGATACGCCCGCGACGGGTTTCCTGTCTCACCGCTCACGGGGCGGGGGTGGCAGTCGGTCACACGCCGGTACGCCGACTACCCGGCGTTCCTGGACACGTTTGCGCCGGGGGGCAGGCCGCCGCGTCCCGGGGAGATATTCCAGTCGTCGGGGCACGCTGACTCGCTGCAGGACATCGCCGAGACGCGGGGCGAGACGATGTACCGCGGACGCCTGGCCCGCGCGATCGTGGACGCCGCCCGCGCGGGCGGCGGCAAGATGACCCTCGACGACCTGGCGAGTCACAAGTCGGAGTGGGTGGTGCCGCTGGCTCAGAAGTTCGGCGGCGTCCACCTTCACGAGATTCCGCCTTCGGGCCAGGGGATCGCGGCCCTGATCGCGCTGGGGATTCTTGAGCACCTTGATCTGGCGCGATTCCCGGTGGATTCAGCGGATTCGGTGCATCTGCAGGTTGAGGCGATGAAGATCGCGTTCAGCGAGATCACACGCCATCTGGCCGATCCGCGGTTCATGCAGGTCGAGCCCGAGGCATTGCTGGCACCGCCCTTTCTGGAGCGACGGGCCGCGGAGGTGAAACTGGACACGTCCCAGGCGTACGAGTCGCGGGTCGCGATCGACCACGGCACCGTGTTCCTGACGGCCGCCGACTCGCGCGGCATGATGGTCTCCTACATCCAGTCCAACTACATGGGCTTCGGCTCAGGGATCGTGCCGCCCGGTACCGGCATCTCGATGCAGAACCGGGGTGCGTGCTTCGTACTGACGCCGGGGCACCCGAATCAGGTCGCGGGGGGCAAGAAGCCCTACCACACCATCATCCCGGGGTTCGTGACCAAGGATGGGCAGGGGCTCATGGCGATGGGCGTGATGGGCGGGCACATGCAGCCGCAAGGGCATGTGCAGATGGTGGTGCGATGCTTCCTGCACGACCAGAATCCGCAGGCGGCCAGTGATGCGCCGCGGTGGCAATGCACGCCGGAGGGCACGCTGATGCTGGAGCGCGGGTTTGATACGGGCGTGGCGGCGGAACTGGCGCGGCGCGGGCACCAGTTGGTCACGGACGCGGGCGAGATCAACTTCGGCGGGGCGCAGTTGATTTTGAAGACAGGGGGCGGGTATGTGGCAGGGTCGGACCATCGGAAGGATGGGCAGGCGGTGGGGTTCTGAGCTGGACCCGACGGGTCGCGCGACCGGAATCTGCCCGGAATCAGTGGCCCGCTCGCTCCCGTGGGCTCCCCCCAAAGTCGGATCGGGAGAAAGCGTTTGCCCCGCCGGGGGGGCCACGCAAAGAGTGCGGAGTTACCGGCCGCGCTACACTGGCCGTCCATGCCAAGCCCAGAGGCCTCTCCCAAGCGTCCGCCGCCGATCGCCATCATCGTGAGCCGGTACAACCAGACGATCACCTATCGCCTGCGAGACGGGGCGGTGCGGGCATATGTCCAGGCGGGCGGGCGCGAGAGCGATCTGGCGATCATCGAGTCGCCCGGGTCGTTTGAGATTCCGATGCTGGTCGACGAGGCGGCCCGGGTCGAGTTGTTTGGTGGCGTGGTCGCGCTGGGCTGCATCGTGCGGGGCGAGACCGACCACGACAGGTACCTGGCCGACGCGGTGACCAAGGCGTTGCTCGACATCTCGCTGGACGCCGGCGTGCCGGTGGGCTTGGGCGTGCTGACGGTCAACACGGTCGAGCAGGCGGTGCAGCGCAGTGGCGGGGCCGACGGGCTGGCGACGGGCAACAAGGGCTACGAGGCGATGATGGCCGTGCTGGGCACCCTGGGCGGGATCGACGCGCTGGCGGGCGCGGGCGAGTCGGGCAAGGTGTCGGGCGTACGCTTCACGCTGCCCTCGGGTGCGAGCGACAAGGCCTCGCCGGACGCGCTCGCGGCGAGGGCGGCCACAGGTTCAGCGGGCAAATCGGCGGGCAA
>CAZHKB010000052.1:7569-12728 GCA_964533405.1 uncultured Phycisphaeraceae bacterium
GCGGGCAAATCGGCGGGCAAGACGCCGGGTAAGTCCGGGGCCAAGGCCGGGGCCAAGGCTGGCGTGAGTCGTTCGAGCTCGGGTGCCAAGCGGTGAGGGCTGAGGTTTGATGGCGACGAGTCGGCAAGTTCGTGTGCTGGCGTTGCAGGCGCTGTACGCGCTGGATGCGTCGGAGGGTCGTGATCCGGAGGCCGTGCGGGCCGCGCTGTTGGTGGACGGCGCGGGGTTCGACGCCGACGACCGCCCGCGCGCGACCAGCGTGCAGGTGGAGGCGGTGGACTTCACGCCGGCAGAGCGGCGGCGGGCGTTCGAGGCGGCCCACGCGGCGTGGAACGCCCGCGAGGAGGCCGACGAGTTCTTTGCCACGCTCGCGCCAACCTGGCCAGCCAATCGGCAGCCGATCGTGGACCGGTCGATCCTGCGGCTTTCTTGGCACGATCTGCGGGCGGGCAAGACCCCGCCCCGCGTCGTGGTCGATGAGGCGATCGAGATGGCGCGGGAGTTCTCGACGGAGAAGTCGCCGGCGTTCATCAACGCGCTGCTGGACAAGGCGATGAAGAGCCTTGGTGCCGAGGGCTGGGCGGGCGACGACACCGACGACGTGGACGACGCGGGCGACGTGGACGACGCGGGCGACGCGGACGACGCGGACGACGCGGACGGCGCGGACGACGCGGGCGCCACCCCGGCGCGAGAGCCCTGAGCCGTGGGCCTGTTCAAGTCCGTCATCTCGAAGGTGAAGAAGGGTCTGGAGAAGACCCGCGAGATCCTGACGATGGACCTCGGGACGCTGCTGTCTGGGCGGCGCGTTGATGAGGCGCTGATCGACGACCTGGAGCGACGCCTGATCGAGGCCGACGTGGGGCCCAAGGCCGTGGCCCGCCTGGTCACCGGCGTGCGCGAGGCGCACAACGCCGGCAAGATGGAGCGCGGCGAGGACGTGCTGGCGTACCTGAAGCGCGAACTCAAGGCGATGTGGCCGGCGCAGGAACGCTCTCTGCGATTCGCCCCGACCGGGCCCACGGTGATCCTCGTCACCGGCATCAACGGCGTGGGCAAGACCACGACGATCGCCAAACTGGCGCACATGCTCAAGCAGGAGAACAAGCGTGTGCTGGTGGGCGCGTGCGACACATTCCGTGCCGGGGCCGTGCGGCAAATCGAGATCTGGGCGGACCGCATCGGGATCGACCTGGTCAAGGGCGCGAGCGGGAGCGACCCCGCCGCGGTCGCCTTCGACGCGGTCGCCGCCGGCGTGGCCCGCAGGGCCGACGTGGTGATCCTGGACACCGCGGGCCGCCTGCACACCCAGGACACCCTGATGAAGCAACTGGAGAAAATCGTGCGGGTGGCGGGCAAGGGCGTTCCCGGCGCTCCGCACGAGACGCTGCTCGTCCTCGACGCCACCAGCGGCCAGAACGCCCTCCGACAGGCCCAGGAGTTCGCCAAGGCCGCCAACGTCACCGGAATCGTGCTGGCCAAACTCGACGGCACGGCCAAGGGCGGCGTCGTGGTCGCGATCCGCGAGATGACCGAGATTCCCGTCAAGTTCATCGGGGTCGGCGAGACGCTGGACGATTTGCAGCCGTTTGATCCCGAGGCGTTTGTGGATGCGATGTTTGAGGCGTAGCCCGCGTTGAGTTGCATGGCCAGGGGTCCGGGCCCTCCGGCCCCGTATCGGACCCGAGGCCCGATACCCCTGCTGGGCAACCGCTCCCAGACCTACTGCTTCGAGGCCAGCAGTCGCCGAAGCGCCTCGGGGTACGCCTTCCTCTCCTCCTCAAACACCCGCGCCCCCAGTGTGTGGACATCGTCCCCCGCCAGCACCGGGCACGCCCGCTGCAGCAGGACTGGCCCGCGGTCGAACTCCTCATCGCACAGGTGTACCGTGCAACCCGTGTGCTTCACACCTGCCTCCAGCACGGCCTGGTGGACTCGATCCCCATACATCCCCGGCCCGCCGAAATCCGGCAGCAGCGCGGGATGGATGTTGACGATCCGCCCGCGATACGCCCCTGGAATCTCAACCTTCTTGAGGTACCCCGCCAGCACGACCCAGTCGATGCGATGGTCGCGCAGAACGCTCGCGAGGCGGTTGGCCGGGATGACGCCAGGTAGCACCCAGGTCGCCAGCCCGCGCGCGCGGGCCCGCTCCGCGCCCACGCACTCCCTGGAGGGGATGACCAGGCCGATCTCGGCGGGAATCTCGCCCCGTGCCATCGCCTCGCACAGGTTGACCAGCGTGCGCCCCGATCCCGACAGCATGACGGCAAGGCGTTGGTGCATGGCTTTGGCGGAAACCGAAGGGGCTCACCACACAGACACACAGACACGGACAAAGGCATTGGAGGCGATCACGTCAGTCATACCCCCTTCGCGTTGGTTTGGCGCTCTGAGCCCCCTCCACCGCGTGCGGGGCAGGTGTCAACGAGGCTCTGCGAAGTTGACCAAGGGGGTATGCCGCGCAGACTCTGTCTGAACTCCAAACTTCACCGCGGCTTCCACAGTCCCGCCCCCCCAACTGTCTCCCTCTGTGCCTCGGTGCCTCTGCGATTCATCCCCTTCAGACCATGACCGCCAGCGCACTCGCCCGATCCGTCCTGATGTTGAACAGCCGATCCATCTTCGTCACCTTCAGCGACCCCAGCACGTCCTCATCCATCGCGCAGATCGCGAACTTGCCGCCGGACGCCTGGCACGTGCGGAACAGGTCCAGCAGCATGCCGATGCCCGCCGACGACAGCAGCATGACGGCCGACATATCCAGCAGCAGCCTGGGCTTGGCCTTGGGCAGCACGCCCTTGAGGTCCTGCGAGATGATCCCGCACTCGTACTCGCCCACCTTCTCGGTCTTGATGACGGCGACCAGAACGCCGTCGACGAACGCCGCGCTGACCTGGTGGGAGTCGAGCATGTCAACAGGATAGCGTCGAGATCGCGGGCACGCCCACGGCTCGCGGCTCGCTCCCTGGCGAACGCGCGTCGGTCTGCGGCACGCTCAGGGCACCCGCCCAGCATCCTCGGTCCGGGGGGTGGGCGGGCCCGCGGGCGTGCTCGTCCCCGCTCCCAGCCCCGCCTCGCCCAGCCGCTGCTCGGGCGAGTACGGGTCCGCCACCCGCTGGATCAGGTCCACGCCCTCGGGCAGCATCGAGGCGATCCGGCGGGCGACATCACCCTCCAGGGCTCGGGCGAATGCCGAGCGACGCGTCGTGCCCATGATCAGCGCGTCGCAGCCGTAGGTCACCGTGTAATCCAGCACTTCGTCGGCGATCTCGGGCGACGCCACATAGATCGGGATGAACGCCACCCCCGATCGCTGGGCCAGCACCGCCACCGTGCCCAGCACACGCTGCGCATCGGCGTCTGAATCCAGCCGCGGCACCGCGCCCGGCTGCACGTCCATCACGCGCAGCGTCCGGACGAAGATCGCGAACAGCGTCGCCTTGCGCTTCTTGGCCTGATCCACCGCCCACGCCGCCAGCCCGGGTGCGCGGGCCGCCAGCATCATCCTCGGGCGGTCGGGCTCGATCACGGGCGGCGGCTGACGCAGCAGGGCGAGCCACCCCTGCGACGGCTCGGGCACCACCGCGACCGACGGGCGAATCCGGCCCATCACGAACCGGATCGCCATCACCGCCACGATGACACTGCTGGCAAAGATCGTGGCATTGGGCTTGGCGACGATGATCGTGAGTTCCACCAGGCACATGACCCCGCCCACCGTCCACAGCCCGGCCCGCTCCCACCGCTTGATCGCGAGCTCGCGGTTCCAGGCGCAGCACGTCAGGTTCATGGCGATCGCGCCCACCACGCCGATCGCGTACAACTCGCCCAGCGCCTTGGCGTCGGCCTCGACCAGGATCACCGCGGCGGGGGCCATGGCCGCGATGACCAGCCCGATCCAGGGCACCCCCGAGTAGTTCAGTTTCGTGAGCGCCCGCGGGAGTTCCCTGTCCTGCCCGAGCGAGTACAGCACGGACATCATCGCCATCACCGCGGTGTTCACGGCCGACAGCAGCAGCACCCCGAAGATGATGCTGGTGACCACGGCGAACACCGCGCCGAACCCGGACCCGAACAGCCGCGACGACGACTCCTCCGAAAGCAGGTGCATCGCGGTGTCGCGATAGCGCTTCACCTCAGGCGGGATCTGCGATGGGTCCAGGCCACCCGCGAGCTCGTACACCTGGTAGTCGGGAGTCGTCACATCCCGCAGGGACGGGATCGCCGTCAGGGCGATGCCGAAGATCAGGTTCAGCACCACGACCTCGATCAGCACGGGCCAGATGGTGCGTTTGGCGGTGCGCTCGACCGGGGGCTTCATCAGCCCGGTCATGTTGGCGACCGCCTCGACGCCCGAGAGCGCGAGCACGATGCGGACAAGGCTCTCCCACCGCTCCCACGGGCCGTGCATCCCCGGGGCGTTCACTCGCGCGAGCCTGAGCCCTTCGCCGACCAGCGGCAGGCACATGACCGCGATGAGGCCCGAGGCGGCCAAGGCCGCGATCGCGATCACCAGCGCCAGCCGCCCCGCGCTCCTGGCCCCGAACCAGTTGATGACCGCGATCAGCACGATCATGCCGATGAACAGCGGCACCACCAGCGCGTGGCGTGTCCCGAAGTAGTGGAACGCCTCCACGCCAGACAGCGCGGCCGTCACGATGTAGTCGCAAAGCAGCAGCGTCGCGCCGATGACCGAGAGCGTGGGGTTGATCTTGCGGCTGGCCGCGTACACCCCGCCCCCGTCCGGGAAGCACCGGCACACCACCGTGTACGCCCACGCGACCGCCGCCATCAGCACCGACATGACCGCCAGATACGTCGGGCTGGCGTGCCCCGTGTAGTAAAACGCCAGGCCCAGCACATACAGCCGGCTCGTCCCCCAGTCGCCAAACAGCAGCGGCCCGGCGTGGAACCACCTCAGATTTCGCGGCCTGCCGTGCCCAACGTCCATCGCGACGGCTCCGAACAGAACGCGGCAACCGCCGCGAGGGACGCATGGTAGTCGTGGTCGCCACGCTCCCGACTCGGCGCTCCCGCATCAACAGAACCCTCCGCGCAAGCGGTCGCCCACCGTCCGCCGTGCCACCGCCCGTGTTCTCGCCGGTCGCCCCCGCCATGCCTCCCCGCCCGCCCCGGGTGCCCTCACCCGCGTCCCC
>CAZHKB010000053.1:0-12642 GCA_964533405.1 uncultured Phycisphaeraceae bacterium
CGGCGGGGGCGGGTAGGGTGGAACGAGTTCGATCCCACGCCGATCCGGCGTGCGTGCGAGGGGTGGCTTGAACGGCACCGGCGGGCATGGGACCGGTCCCCGGCTCGGCAGAAGCAGATCGCGGAAGAGCCCGAATGACGCGGCGGCGTGGTCGCGCGTCGGCGGGCTGGTGGGCGCGGCCCGTGGGCCGCGCAAAGCGAAGGGGAACGTGCATGTCGAGCCATGCAGGCGAATCGTGGCAGGGCGTTCGTCCAGCGGTGGTGGCGCGGCTGGAGATGGTGGTGCCGATCAACGCGACCAAGGCCAGGGTGTGGAAGGCGGTGACGCAGGAGATGCAGAAGTGGTGGCTGCCGGACTTTCACATGGCGCACCCGCAGTCCAAGATGGTGGTGGAGATGACGGCAGGCGGGCGGGTGTATGAGGAGGGGCCGGACGGGTCGAACCTGCTGTGGTTCAAGGTGGCGGCGGTGCGGCCCGGGGAATCGGTACACTGGGAGGGGTCGATCATGGTGCCGTTCGGCGGGCCGGTGGTGGCGCAGGCGTGGCTGCGGCTGGAGGAGGAAGGGGGCAAGACGACGCTGCGGTTCACGCAGTGCTTCATCGGGATCGTGGATGACGCGATGGTGTCGTCGATGACGCAGGGGTGGACGATGCTGCTGGAACAGGGGTTGAGAGCGTTTGTCGAGGGCGAGCCGAAGGGGTGATGATTGGTTCGGGTCTTCGGCTTCAACGCGAAGTACGCGAAGTACGCGAAGTGCGCGGAGCGGGCGAGCAGGTGGGCGGGCACGCGGGAACTCACCGGAAAGCAGAGCGCGGCGCCAAGCGGGCGCCCGCCTTGTCGCTGGGACCGCGCGACGCGGCCTCTCCTCAGACTCATGTTGCGCACTTTGCGAACTTCGCATCCAACTCGAATGACCCAGACGCGACCTCACCGCTCGAGTTTGGGCGCCGCCGCCCAGTGGAACTTGTCGATGACCGTCTGCCAGTAGCCCGCGCGCGGGTTGCGGACGAACCGGACCTGCTGCGCGTGGCGGACGATGCGGATGCGCTCGCCCTGGGTCAGGCGGGTCTGCACCTGGCCGTCGAGCACGAGCGTGGTGCCCGCAGCGTCGCCCTCCGCGTTGATCTGGCGTGCGACGATCTCGATCGCGCTGCTGCCCTCGACAACGATGGGGCGGAAGGCCAGGGAGTGGGCGGCGATCGGGGTGACGGCGATGGCGTCGAGGGTGGGGGCCAGGATGGGCCCTCCGGCGGAGAGGTTGTAGGCGGTGGAGCCGGTGGGCGTGCTCACAATGATGCCGTCGCCGGAGACTTCGGGACCCGCGCCGCCGTCGATGGAGAGTTCGAGGCGGATCATGCGAAAGGGCGGGCCGGCGGTGATGACGCAGTCGTTGAGCGCGATGCCGGAGAAGCGCGAGGGTGAGCCGGAGGGCTCGCCGCCGACGCCGGAGGGGCGAAAGACCTCGACCTTGATGAGCCAGTGGGCGCGGATGTCGAGTTCGCCCTGGCCAAAGACGGCGGCGGCCTGGGCGCGCAGGGCCGGAAGGTCGAACCCGGCCATAAAGCCGAGTTTGCCGAAGTTGACCCCCAGCAGCGGCTTGCCCAGGCTCAAGCAGCGGCGTGACTGGCTGAGGAGCGTGCCGTCGCCGCCCAGGACGACGAGCAGGTCGGCGGCGGCGGCGCGGGGGTCGTCGAGTGAGTCGCCTTGAACAGCGTCGGCCTCGCCCAGCCAGCGGCCGTAGCGCTCGACGATGGTCCGGACCTCTCCGGCGGCGCGCACGGCCTCCGGCTTGGAACGATTGACGAGCACAAAGGCGGCGCGACCCACGGGCAGAGTCTAGGAGATCGCACGCCGGGAGGCGGGCGACGGCACTATTGTGGAGCACGGGAGGACGTGCGACGCATGGAGCAGGTGCCGATCGAAGGCGTGTATCGGGTGAGGGGGGCGGCGGTGATGCCGCACGGGGTGGTGGATCTCGGCAATCCGCTGGCTGACGCGGCGCGAGCTGCCGCGGCGCGGATCGCGGCGATGGGTGGACTTGGTGGAGTTGGCGGTGTCGTGGTCGGGTGGTCCGGTTGGATGGGTGAACCGGCGTCGAGTGTCGACGGCGCGGTGGAAGCCGACTTCCGGGCGTGGTCGGGGGAGGGGCGGCGTGGGCTGGATGATGTGGTGGCGGCGGTCGTGCCGTTGCTCGAGGCCACCCAAGCCCATCTGTGGCTCCGCCCGCACGCGCGGCATGTGCTGTCCGACGGTCCATCGTGTGCCGCGTTCCTGCGAGCGCACGCGGCGGCGTGCGCGGCGGAGACGATCGGGCTGCTGCTGGACCTTGAGCTTGCGCTGACCGAACCGATGCGGGTTCGGCGGGTGGAGCATGTTGAGAGGATGCTTGAGATGCTGTTGCCGCTCCCGGGGTTGGCGGCGCTGGTGGTGAGCGATGAGGATGTGGCGGTGGCTGGATCGCTCTTGGGGCAAGCGGGCGTGGGGGGTGGCCGCGTGCCGCTCATGTTGCGGCGGTTGTGAGGCCGATCGCACCTGAAACTGGGGCCTCAACGTGCCATGCTGCGTGTCACGCGCCCGACTTTCTGGCGATCGCGAGCACCAAGAGGGCCAGGCCCGGGATGGCCAGCAGAGTTCCAAGCGGAATGGCGGGGACGGCCCGAGGCACGCCCACCACGCTGGCGGCGACCGCAATTCCGCTGGCCAGGAGCAGCCCGCCCACGATTCCGATGAGCACGCGGCGCCCGACCGCTTCGCCGCGGCGTTGGGTGGTGGCGCCGGCAACGTCGCGTTTCACGTCGAGGCGGTCGATCAGTTCCCGGACCTTGGCGGCATCATCGGGATCGACCCGCAGTTCGAGCCCGGCGTCGACCTCGACCACCGCGTGCGGGAGGTCGGCGGCATCGAGAACGCCCGAGACGAACTCCGCCTCGTGGCGAGTCGCCAGGAGCGCGATCTTTTGCAATCGTCTGGTCTGGGTTTGCACGACATCCACCGTGGCCCGCGGAACTGCCGCGATGGCCGCTCAACAGTACGCACGAGCGGGCGGTGCGTTGCGGGCTTGCCTCGGGAGAGGATTACGGCAGGCCGCCGGGGCCAATCGCGCGCAGGAGCAGCAGGCCGCCGAGGACCAGGAGCAGGCCGAGCCAGAACCAGCGCAGGAACGGGCTGGACTTTCCGCCGGGGGCGGCGGCGGGCGCGCCCACTTCGGGCTCGCCCACGTCAACCTCGCTCCAGTCCAGGTCAACCGAATCCGCGCGCTCGCGGCTCAGCACCTCGCGGGCTCGCTCCAGATCGGCCCGGCGGACGTAGACCCGATACGGGTCGGAGGACGAGACCTCCCACCGCAGGGTGGTCGCGGCGGCGTTGGGGCCGATCGCATCGATGCCGTTGGAGTTCAAGATGCTGGCGTAGAGGCCGGCCTGGATCTCGGAAGCGGCGGAGGTGAGCACGACCAGGTCGTCGGGACGCTCGGGCATGACGGGCGACCTCCTTCATTCGACCCGACCGACGGCACGCTCAGGGCATCCAAAGGTAGTAGGCCCCGGCCTCGGTCGGCCAGTGCGAGGAGCCCGGGAGGTTGATTTGGAGGAGATTGACCTGGGGTTGGGCGGTGGAGGATGAGGGCATGGTCGCGTCGCCCGTCGGGCCCGAACCCAGCGAGGCGTTGGCATATGGCGTGCGGGGCATCTGGTCCGGGGCGTGGTAGCGGACGAGGCGCGCGCCATCGACGCCGGCGCGAGCCTTGGCGACCTCGAAGGCCTCGCGGACGCCGCCGGCGGAGTCGGCCAGTCCCAGTTCGATCGCCCGCAGGCCCGAGACGATGCGGCCGTCGGTTGCCTCGTCGAGGCGGGATTGGTCCAATGTCGGACGCCGCTCGACCACCAAGCCCCGGAAGCGGGCGTACTGCTCATCAACGAGCGACTGCAGGATCGCGTAGTGCGCCTCCTCAATCGGCTCGAAGGGGCTGGCCAGGTCCTTGTTGGGACGGCTGACGACCGCCCGCGACTGGATCCCCCACCGCTGCATCGCCCCGCTGAAGTTGAAGGTGGGGAAGATCACGCCGATGGAGCCGGTGATGCAGGTCGGCTCGGTCACGATCTCGTCGGCGCCAAGGGCCAGGTAATAGCCCCCGCTGGCGGCGACCGTGGCCAGCGAGGCGATGACGGGCTTGTTGGTTCGCGCCATGAAGCGGCGGAGTTCGCGGTACATCACGTCGCTGGCCGTCACGCTGCCGCCGGGGGAGTCGATGCGGAGGACGACGGCCTTGACGGCCCGGTCCTGTTCGGCGCGGGCCAGTTCGGCCACCAGCATGTCCACGGGATTCTGGCCCTGGCCGAGCAGGGCGGGCGTGGCGGCGTCGACGATCAGGCCTCGGACCTCGATGAGTGCGATCTTGGCGGCCGAGGCGTTGTCGTCGGTGATGACGGCGGTCTCGACCAGGCGCTGGTCGCGTTTGCCCAGGGAGAGGCTGAGTGTGGCGGGGCCGCAGGAGGTGAGGAGGACGAGGCAGAGCAGCCAAGGGGCAAGCAGTGGGAATCGTGCGGGCATGGGGAAGCGTACGCGTGTGGCGTGGCTCCCCGTCAAGCCAGAATCCGCTCGCACACCACGCGGTAGAGGTGGGCAACGACCTGATCGAGGTCCATCTCGCCGGTGCTCACGATGACGGCGCCATCGGGAATCACCAATGGGCCGTCTTTGCGGTTGCGGTCCAGGTGGTCGCGCATCTCGAGGTTCTTGACGACCTCGTTGAGGTCGGGGCGGACGCCGGTCTCGCGGGCGATCTGGGCGGCCCGGCGGAGGGCGCGGGTGCGGACATCCGCGTCGAGGTAGAACTTGACCTCCGCGTCCGGGAAGGCGACCGAACCCTGGTCGCGTCCATCGGAGACCAGACGCGGGTGTTGGCGGGCGATGATGCGCTGCTTGCGGACCATGTGGTCGCGCAGGGGGCCGATCGCAGCGACGCGCGAGACCCGCGCGCTGACGTCGGTCTGGCGGATGCGGTCGCCCATGGCGCGGTTCCAGGCCAGGACCGCGGGCGGGCTGGCGGACCAGTCGAAATGGATGTCGGCGTCCATGACGGTCGCCAGGATGCGGTCCACGTCGTCATCCGGGATGTTGTGGTCGATCGCGATGGCGGTGGCGGTGCGGTACATGGCGCCGGTGTCGAGTACGTCCACACCGAGCCGCTGGGCGAGCCGGTGCGCGACGCTGGACTTGCCCGTGCCGGCCGGGCCGTCGATGGTCACGATGATGGAGCGATCGGCGGGTACCACGTCGGCGAGCGTCCTGCTGGCGAGCGCGTCGGACAGGGTGCCGACGCTGGCGTGGCTGATGGTACCGTGGTTCGCGCTGGGGGCCGGGGGACGTGCGAGGACTGCCTCTGACATGGCGTGGCCTCCGGGTGGTGTGGTCCGCCCTCCGTGGACGCGAGTATTGTACCAGGTTTGGGCTTTGGGCGACCGGGACGCGGGCGTGGGCACGCGGTGGATTCTGGCCCGTTGGAGTGGCCGCAGACCAACTGAGATCGCGGTGATCGTCGTGGAAACGCCCGTATGGGGGGTCAAGCCCGGCGGAGATCCACCCCGCCCCGAAGTGACTCCGGGTGCTCACGGCTGCGCCGGGGTCAGGCCATGGCCGCCCGCATCGCGGCGTCGAGGGCCGAGCGGCTGTTCAGGATGCCCGAGGTGATATCGCCCTTGCCGCGATAATCGATCGCCAGCGTGCCGTCGTAGCCGACGGACACCACGGCGGCCACGAGTTTGTCGATCGAGTAGGGACGGTGCTCCGGGGGCGGGGGAACGTTCTCGAGCATCGCCTCGAGTTCGCTCCAGCCCTCTTCACCCATCATCCCCAGTTCTTCGCCAAGTTTCTTGAGTTCCTCTTCCTCCCGGGCGTCCTCATCCTCTTCGGATTTGCGCTCGGGCGGGGGCGCGGCGGAAGCCTTGGCCTTCGATCTGCGACCCTTGGACGCCGGCAGTTCGAGCGCGTCGGCCAAGGCGGCGAGCGGGTCGACTTTGGCCTTCGACTTGGGCTTGCTCCTTTTCGCCTCGGCTTGCGCCTCGGCCTCGGCCTGGGCCTTGGCCTCCTCGGCCTCCCGATCGGCGGGGGTGACCTCGACCGGCACCCCTTCGACAAGGGTCGGAACCACGCGTGAGAGGCGAGGCGACTTGGACTTGGTTTTCTTGACCGGCTCGGGCGGCAGCGCGGGCGGCGCGGTGTCCGCGGTCTCGATGAACTCGATCGTCGCGGCACACACCGCCGACGCGTAGGGCGTCAGACGCCGCAGGTACGTCACCGGGTCAGCAGCCTTGGACGCGACCTCAAAGTCGGGGAACGTCCCGACCCGGAACCCCCCCACCTTCTTGATGATCGAGGTGACGCGCTCGGGCTCGCCCGTCAGCCCGTCCATCGGAGAGATGAGCAGGTTGATCTCGCCGCGGTCGGCCTTCTCGGCGGCCTCCTTCAGGTGCTCGACCGCCCGCTCCAATGTGTCGTCATCGGCCTTGCCCGCGATCTTGAACGCGATCGAGTTGCAGCCGAGCAGTTGGGCCCCGCGGATGACCCGCTCGATGCGCTCGAGGGCGGCCAGTGCCTTGTCGTCGTTGGCGTCGGCCAGCGCCAGCGGGTCCTGCTCGATGAGTACCAGACAGGCGCAGCCAGACTTGTCGGCGGCCTCGCGGAGCTTCTCAAGCCGCGCGCGGAACGCCCCCGCCAGCAGGTCCGTAGTCAGGTTGAGCCCGTAGAGCCCGAACTCCTCGCGGGCCTTGCGAGGCAGGTCGACCAGATCGAGCGTCGGCTGGCCTCGCGAGGGACGAAGCAGCGAGCGAACGGAGTTTGTGTGCAGGGTGAGGAGCATGCGGGGAGGGACTGTATCCCCGGATTTGGGGGCGCGCGGGCTGCGGAGCCTGATGCGGAACGCCGAGGTCGCAGACCGACGCCCAGAGAGAGGCGCAGGCCGGACCCGGTGGTCCGGACGCACGCTACCGCTCCGCTTCTCCGCGCTCCACCGTGACCTCCGGGTTGCTCCTCTCTCCTCGCGGCCCAACCCCCCCGGACCCCGCTACCATCTTCGCCCAACGACTCGCACACCAGGATGCACAGCCATGGCAAGCCCCGCCGACCGGACCTATTCCAAGACCCACGAGTGGCACAAGTTCGAGGGCGACACGCTCACCCTGGGCGTCACCAAGTTCGCTGTCGATGCCCTGACCGACATCACCTACGTCCAGATGAAGCCGGTGGGCACCAAGTTCGCCGCCGGGGGCATCGTGGGCGAGGTCGAGTCGGTCAAGACCACCAGCGATATCTATTCCGCGGTCGCGGGCGAGATCACCGCGATCAACCCGGCCCTGTCGGACAATCCCGGGCTGCTCAACTCCGATCCGTTCGGAGCCGGGTGGCTTCTGAAGATCAAGGTCACGGACAAGGCCGGGGCGGCCGGGCTGTTGCCGTCGGCGAAATACGACACGGAGATCGCCCACTAACCAGGCGTGGGAGCGATCGGTCCCCGTCGTGAGGGGCGGTCGCGTCGACAATCTCGATTCGCAGCGGGGAGTGCAATCCGCACGCCCTCGGGCTCCGAACACCCGTCACCCAGCCTCTCCCCATTTCCGCAGACACGCAACGGGGCGAGTGGGGCGGCGAAGGAACCTAGTACCCCGCATGATCCGCTGCCTGGACGTCACCAAGTCCTACACCGTCGGCGACCGCAAGGTCCAGGCGTTGCGCGGCGTCACGCTCGAAATCCCCACGCCCGGGTTCTTCGCCATCATGGGCCAGTCCGGCTCGGGAAAGTCCACGCTGCTGCACCTGCTGGCGGCCCTGGATCGACCCGACTCTGGCGAACTCTTCATCGGCGACAAGCCCGTCCACCAGCTGACCGACAAGCAGGCGACGCTGTTTCGCCGGCGCGAGCTGGGCATCGTGTTCCAGCAGTTCAACCTGATCCCCACGCTCACCGCGCGGGAGAACGTGGAACTGCCGGGCGTGCTGGCGGGTGAGGACGCCAAGTGGGTCGCGGAGCGGTCAACCGAACTGATGACCGACCTGGGCGTGATCGACCGGGCCCACCACCGGCCCGAGGCGCTCTCCGGCGGCGAGCAGCAGCGGGTGGCGATCGCCCGCGCGCTGCTCTTCTCCCCGAGGGTGCTGCTGGCCGACGAGCCGACGGGCAATCTGGACTCGGCGAGCAGCCAGAAACTCTGGGGGCTGCTCGGGCGCGTGGCCCAGAGCCATGAAACCACCGTGGTGATGGTGACGCACGAGCCGGCGGCGGCGGCCCATTGCCAGTCCATTTTCGTCATCCGCGACGGGCGGATGACCACCATCATCAACACGGAGGGGCTCGATGCGGCCGGCGTGGCGGCTCGCTATCAGGAATGTCTCAGCGCGTCGTAGGCGCATGGGGCTGCTGGGCGCGGCGGTCGCGCTGTCGGCCGCGCTCATCGCGGCCATCGCGTGCGCCATGGCCGCGGTCAACGCGTCCATCGGGATGCAACTGGAAACGGTGGTCGGCAAGGCCGATATCCGCATCGCCGCCCCCGGACGCACCGCGCAGGTTCCGCTCGAACTCCTTGAAACGGTCAAGAACTGGCAAGGCGTGCGGCTCGCGACGGCACACCTGGAGGCCGAGTTCCCGCTGGCGATCGACGCCCCGGCCCTCCAACAGGCCCGCCCCGCCTCGCGTGGAGACACGCCCACGGGCCCGTTCATGCGAACCGAGCGGACGCTCCGCGTCGCTCCGCTTGTGCGGGCCGTTGTCGATCAGGCGGGCTGGGACCTGCGACCGGTGCAGATGCTGGCCGGTCGCTTGCCCACCCAGCCCGACGAGATCGCGATTGATGCGTTCACCGCCAGCCGCCTCAGCGTTCTGGCCCAGGAAGATCTGGCTCTCAACGGCATCGGCGTGGTGGTCGGCGACCCTGAGCGTTTCGCGCTCGCGCCCATCCCCGTGCCGGAGTCTGTCGAGTCGCCCTCCGAGGCCAGGCGGATCAACGATCGCCAAGGGGCGCGTCTGGGCTCGGTCGTCCAGGTACGCCGCGTGCTGGCCCCCCCGATCGACCTGACGATCGTGGGCATCACGGCCCGCCCGCCGCTGGGCGGTCGCCCACGCGGGTTCATGACCTTCGAGGGCGTGTCCCGCGTCCTGAACCGCAGCGGGCAGGTGACGGAGATCGAGATCCTGGTCGAGCCGGGCGTTGATCCGGTCGCGCTCGTGGAATCGCGGAAGGCCCAGCTGGGCGAGGGGTTGCTGATCCAGACCACCGCGCGGGTGACCTCCGGCGTCGAGAACAACCTGCGCTCCACGCAACTGGCGTTCATTCTGGCGTCGATCCTCGGGCTGCTGTCGGCGTCGTTCATCATCCTCACCGGGCTGAACACCGACTTCGCCGAGCGCCGTCGCGAGCTGGCGGTGCTGCGCTGCATCGGAGCCTCCAAGACCCAGCTCGCCCAGTCGCAACTGCTGATCGGGCTGATCCTGGGCGTGGGCGGGGCGGCCATCGGCGTGCCGATCGGCGTGGGCATCGCGGCGGTCATCTCGGCGATCTTCCACGCCGAGATTCCATCGGGCTTGCAGGTGCCGCTCTCGGGCGTGCTGATGTCGACGATCGGGACGATCGCCGCCGGCGTGCTGGGGGCCGCGTGGCCCGCGTGGCGGACCATCCGCATGTCACCGCTTGAGGGTCTGGCGGCCCGTGCGACCTCGATTGGTGGGCGGGCGATCGTGATCTGTTTCATCGTCGCGTTCGCGCTGCTGCTGACGCACTACCTGCTGGTGACGCTCGCGGGGCCTGGGCAAGGGCAGTACCTGTTCTGGGGGTACGTGTTCATCGGCCTGCCCTGCCTGTTCGCGGGGTACTTCCTGATGGGCGTGCCCGCGACGTGGCTGGTGACGCGGGTGGCGGCGGGACCCATCTCGAAACTCATGGGCCTGCCCCCGAGCGTGTTGCGCCGCAGCGTTCACGCGACGCCCTTCCGGTTCGGCTTCACGGCGGGCGCGATGATGGCCGGCCTTGCCTTGATGGTCGCGATCTGGACCGAGGGCGGCGCGTTCCTGCGCGACTGGCTGGGCAAGATGCAGTTCCCCGACGCCTTCGTTTCGGGACTCATCCTGCCGCAGGAGGCCCAGGACAAGGTCGATTCCATGACCGAGTATGTCGAGAACTCGGTCGCGCTCTCGGTGATCCCCGTCGAGACCGACGCCTTCGGCGTGCGTGCCCTGCAGCGCTACCAGACCAACTTCATCGCGTTCGACCCCGACCGGTTCTTCACGATGATGGACGTGACATGGGTGCAGGGCGATGAGCCCCACGCGATCGAGGAGATGAACAAGGGCGGGGCCGTCATCGTCGCCCGCGAGTTCCTCACCGCCCAGGGCCTGGGCATGGGCGACACGTTCAAGTGCCGGTTCGAGGGCGTCGAGCACCAGTTCCGCATCGTCGGCGTCGTCACCAGCCCGGGGCTCGAGCTCATATCCCGCTTCTTCAACATCGGCGAGGAGTTTACGGCCCAGGCGATGCACGCCGTCTTCGGCACCCGGGCCGACGCCCGCGAGAAGCTCGGCGTGGATGCCATCCGCGTTATCTCGATCGACCTGCGCGAGGACGTCTCCGACGCCGACGCCATCGCGGCCCTTCGCCGCGAGCTGTTCCCCTACGGCATCGCCGACGCGGGCTCGGGCCGCGCGATGAAGCACGACATCGTGGAGTTCGTCCATGGCACGCTGCTGGTCTTCAGCGGCATCGCGGTCATGGCCATGCTGGTGGCGTGCTTCGGCGTGGCGAACCTGGTGGTGGCGGGCATCGAGCTGCGGCGTTTCGAGTTCGGCGTGCTGCGGGCGGTGGGCGCGATGCCGGGGCTGCTGGTGCGCCTGGTGCTTGGGGAGGCCCTGCTGATCGCGCTGTCGGCGAGCATCCTCGGAACGCTCATGGGCATCCAGGCGGCGTACGCGGGCACGAGGCTGCACGCCCTTCTGTTTGGCATCCTCATCAACCTCGAGCCGCCAGTGGTGCCGATTCTGGCGGGGTGGGGGTTCGTGTTTGTCTTGACTCTTGCCGCGGCGTTGCCGCCGGTGCGGAGGCTGGCCAAGCGCCAGCCTCGCGAGTTGCTGGCCGCGATGCGGGGGTGAGTCGGTGCGCGCCCTGCGAACGCGACTCGCAAACGAGCGCGGCGGCTCACGGCTCCCGGGATCTCGGTTCCTCCCGGCAACCGACGGACAGCGTGACTTCGGCCTCTACACGTCCAACCGCTCGCTCCCGCGTCGCGTTCGCAGGTGCGGGCTCCTCACCCTCCCCCAACCAGCGTCACCACTTCCACCGCGTCACCATCCCGCAGCACACGCTCGGCGTGCTGGCGGCGTGGGACCACGTCGCGGTTTACTTCAACGGCGCAGGGCTGCGCGGACAGGCCCAGGCGTGTCAGAAGCGCCGCCACGGACTCGCCGGCGGGAACATCTGTCGACTTGCCGTTGATGGTGAGGGTCATCTGGGGATGGTATCGGGGATCAACAGCACCGACAACGCGAATCCCCCGGTTCAACCAAGCCGATGGCGCAAGCCATCGGGCAACCGTGTTCGCGCCGGAAGCACCCGGCGAGTCCGAGAGCGTCCACCGGTCTGAGCGTTGCCCGATCGCTCGCGCGATCGGCTCCATGGGGCCTACGCCCCGCGCCGGCGCTTGGTCGCCTCTTCGAGAAACCTCCGCTCCTTGCCAGACAGACTCTGCATCCCCTTGTCCTTGATCTTGTCGAGCAGGCGATCAACCTCAGCCTGCTCGTTCTGGATCGTGGCCGCCTCCTGGGCCCGCTGCTTGCGTTCGCGCCCGCTCTGGGCGAGCGCCCGGCGGACGTCGTCGTTGGGCCCGCCGCCGCCTCGCCAGGACTCGTCCCCGTCGCCGATCATCTTCAGACGCTGCCACTCCATGAAGCAGGCGAACCCGCCGAAGAACGCGATGGCCATCAGCACGCCCTCGTCGAACACGACGGCGAACAGAAACAGCGAGATCGCCACGCCAAACCCGAGCTTGACCACGATCCGCATCGCCCGCGTGTGCCCGAGGCGCGACCAGAGCAACGCCTGGACGATCCGCCCGCCGTCCATCGGATACATGGGAAGCAGCACGTTGAACGCCAGCAGCGACCAGTTGGTGAAGTAGAAGGACCACGCCATGATGAGCGCCCACGAGCCGCCCAGCCCGCCGACGACGAGGCTGAGATCGAACGGATTGAACACCACCGACCGCCATCCGCCGCCCAGGATCAGGACCAGGCCCCCCAGCGGCAGAACAAGCGCGGCGTTCACCGCCGGCCCACCGATCGTGGTCCACAGGTGCGCCCTCCACTCGAACGGAGGCAGGCACGAGGCAAGCCCGCCCAGCGGCCACATGAGGATGTCGTCGGCCTCGCCCCCCACGCGCCGGCACACGATGCAGTGCCCGTACTCGTGCAGCAGCACGAGCACGAACAGCGACGCCAGAATGACGCCCATGTACGCCGCCCCCAGGCTGCCCTGCGGCAGCGACTGAAGCATCTGGATGATGACCCAGACGATGTAGAAGAAGTGGACCCGGACGCGGATACCCCAGGCCGTGTACAGCGGGATCGCCCAGGAGAACGGATTCCCGCTGAACGCCCGACCCACACC
>CAZHKB010000054.1:0-12041 GCA_964533405.1 uncultured Phycisphaeraceae bacterium
GCTCCCAACCCTCCCCGGTCATCGACGCCATCGCCATTTCCGAAGAGTTCCGTGCCGCCATCGGCGCCCAGAGCGTCGATCCCGACGCCGCCGCTGCTTCCTTTCGCTCGCTGGTCGCCCGCGCCGGAGCATCCTGGGACCAGATGCCCCTGGACCGCCGCCGCGCCATCGTCGATCTGGTCGTCGAGTACGTCTACCGCGCCGCCGGCACGCCCGATGGCCCGATCGGCGCGATCGAGGACGCCGGCGCCGCCGCCGCGCTCCTGGCAAGCGGCGATGAACTCTCGCCCCAGGAAGTCTCCCAGGCCGCGTGGTCCGTCGGCGTGCTCGTGCGTCTCCAACGCGAGCGCGACATCTCCGCCCGCGCCGGCTCGCTCATCGAGGCCCGCCTCGGGGCCGCCCTCCAAGGCGGCCGCCCGATCGGCGCCTCCGCGTTCGACGCCGGCGCCGCCGCCGCCCTCGGTGTCATGCCCGCCAAACTCGTCCCCCCGTCCGACGACTCCATCCGCACCCGCCCCATGGTCGATCGCGGCCTGGAATCCTGGCGACGCTGGCTCGCCTGCGTCGCGGTCGTCACGGGCAGCGACGCCGCCGCACGCACCGGCCTGATCCTGGCGGGCCTGCATGTGCTCATCCACGACGCCCCGCAACCCACCGATGACCGCATCGTCTTCGAGGCCATGAGCCTGCTCGTCGAGGGCCTCGACTGGTCCGAGACCGGCTTGGCCCGCCAGTGGCTCGTCCGCATCGTCGATGCGCCGGGCGTCTCCACCGCCGACGCCCACACGCTTGCCAACGCCGTCGCCACCCGGGCTCCCGCCGCGGGCCTCGATGTCTCCCTGGTCCCCGCCCCCCGCGCGACCGACCTGGAGCGTCGCGAGATGCGGGATCGCCTGGCGATCCTGTGGAACCTGACCGACCAGAGCGACCACGACGCGCTCGCCTCGGCCTGGCGCGAGGGCCGCGCCGAGGCGCTGGCCCGCCGCGAGTCCGACCTGACCCCGTTTGAGCACCTGGCCACCGCGGTCGTGCTCTCGCGGATCAGTGAGGCCGCGATGCTGCGGTGGCGGGGGCTGACCGAGGAAGCCCACACGCTGCTGCTGGGCCTGACCGATGAAGTGGACGCGACGCTGACCGCCGCCGCCACGCCCCGGTCCACGGTGAGCGTGTACGAGGCCGGCGACGGTTCGTGGGCCGAGCAGTACCTGCTGGCCGGACGCAGCATCCCCATCCGACTCGACCTGCTTCGCCAGGCCTCCACATCGTTCAACGCCAGCATCGGGCCGGTCGACGCCGAGGTGCTCATGCACGAGGCCCTTCGCGGCTCGCCCGCGCCGGTCGCCACCGCCGCGTACGACATCGTCATGCGACTGCTCGGCAGCCCTTCCCTCGCCAACGCGCTGCTCGAGGAACTGCCGCAGACCCCCAAGACCCGCCGCAACGCCCAACTCATCGGCGCGCTCACCGGGGCACGCTTGCCGCTCATCCAGGACGCCCGCTGGGAGGTCGAGGCGAGGCGAGCCGCCGTCACGCGCCTGCTCGAACTGCTGGCCGCCGACGGCGACCTCAAGACCTTCGACGACCTGTCTCTGTTGCTGGCCCGCTCATACGAGGCTCGGGCCGAATCCAACCCCGGAAGAGGCCGCGCCTCCGACCCGCCCGAACTCACCGCGGCAATCCTGCGATCCGGCTGGCGCCGCCAGGCCGAGCCGCTGCTTCCGCCGCCCGGCCTCGGGCTGACGCTCGACGAAGTGCAGCGCCGTCGCGCGTCGCGACTGGAACTCGCCCAGGGCCCCGTCCAGACCTTCGCCGCCGAGCAACTCGCGGGTGCCGAACTGATGGCGCTGGTGGTCGCCGGCGAGCAGCCCGACCAGACCGAGGCGGTCCGGGTCGTCCTGGACGACCTGGCCCGCGCCCGCCAGCGGGCACGCCACATCGCGGAGCAGATCGTCGCCGGCGAAGCCGCCAGCGCGGCCCTCTGGGGCATCCGGCTCAAGGAAGGAGCCACGCCATGACCCAACTCGGTCGCGCCCTCACTCGGGGCCTGGCCCTCGTCGCGGCTTCTCTCGCCGCCGCCTTGGGCAGCCCCGCTCTCGTTTCGACCCAACCCGAGCAACCCGAATCCAGCCCAGCCCCCGACAACCTCCCGGACCTGCCGCCTTACCCCGGCCCGCCCACGAATCCCGACGCCCTCTCGCCCGACGTGACCGCCCGACTCTCGGCCCTTTCCCCAGCCGACCCCCGCGCCTACTTCCTTCTGGGCGAGGAGCTCGCCGCCGAGGCCGCCGGCCCCCGGAGTGAAGCCCTCGCCCGCACCCTCTACGTCCTGGCGTTCGAGCTCGACCGCCGGCGGCGCGAATCTGGGGCCGCCGGAGACCCGGGCCTGGCCGCCAGCGCGTGTCTCGCCCTGGCCGACCTGTCCCGCCTCGAGGAGGACCGCCGCTGGCTGGTCGCCCTGGCCCGGTCCATCGACCGGCGGTACGCCAGCCCGGACTGGAGCCGTGCGGCCCAACCCACCTATTCAGGGGAGGCCGGGTTCCAGGCTGCCGAGTTCCTGGGCCTCGTCCGTTCCGGAGACGGACACCGCGCACGCAACCTCCGCGACAATGCCGAGGTTGCCCATGTTCTCACCGAGTACGAGCGGATGGTGGGGGGTCTGGGCTCCAGCGGCATGTTGCACGAGGTCGAGCAGCAGTCCCGCCAATGGCCGTGCGTCCAGTGCGGTAACCTTCGGATCGCCACCTTGGGGGAGACCATCCCGCCGCGGAAGGGGCTTTGCCCAACCTGCCACGGCAATCCGGGTCCGATTCTGACCCGGTCGCAGTTGATCGGGCAGCTCAGATTTGAGTCGGGGTTGCTGGATGGGATTCAGACGTCATGGTCGGCCCAGATGACCCTTGATCAGGGGGCTCCGCTCCGGGAACCCAGTGCGGGCGAACTCGCCCCCACGATGGGGGTGGATGGCGACGCGGCCTACTGGCGGAACGGGGCGTGGGCCAAGACGCCGACCGGGACGCCGGCACCGGCTCCTCGGCGCGCGGGTCCGCCGCCAGTCGAACCGGGCGAAGCAGCGTCGAGTTCGCGACCTTGACTCCTACACTCGCGTCCCTTGGCGGGTGACCGCGCGGGGGATTTGGAGACGGCACCATGTCGGATGCAGCAGCGGGTTCCCCGACTCCCAGTTCCACACCCACCCCTACCCCCGCGGCGGCTGCTGGCGAAGTGGTGGCCAAGCCGGAGATCGAGTTTGGCGACTTTGCCAAGGTGGACCTGCGGGTGGCCCGGGTTGTGAAGGCGGAGCTGCACCCGTCGGCGGACCGCCTGCTGAAGTTGCAGGTGGATGATGGGTCGGGCGTGCCGCGGCAGATTTGTGCGGGGATCCGGGCGTACTACAAGCCCGAGGACCTGGTGGGCAAGTTGATCGTGATCGTGGCCAACCTGAAGGCCCGGGTGATCCGGGGCGAGGAATCGCGCGGGATGCTGCTGGCGGCCAGCGATGCGCCCAAGGGGGCTCCGGAGGCCGAGCGCCAGGTGATCGTGCTGACGACGATGGCGGCGATTGAGCCGGGAGCGATTGTTTCCTGAAGAAGCGACGAAGGGCCGAAGCGACGGGGGCGCGCAGGCCCATGGGCGGTGGGCGAGGTCGGGCGCGCCAGGCTTTGGGGTGGTGGCCGGCCGCTCGCCATGCCGGTTCGTTTGGCAAGAAACTGTCGGTTGATCCACAGGCGGGGGGTTGGACCGATACTGTGGTTTGGCCGGGGTGGTTCTCCGCGCACGGTGCGTGGGGGTGGCCCGGGGAGGATCGGAGATCCTTGGATCGGAGGTCGGCATGGACGGTGGAACCGGGCGGCGTGGGCTTGGCGTGAAGGTGTTGGGGATCGCGGCGATACTGGGGCTTGGCCTGCTGGGCGGGTGTTCCGGCGGCGGCGGGTCGGAGTACGACGCGGCGATCGAGGAGAACTCGGCCCTGCGGGCCCGGGTGGCGACGTTGCAGACGGCCCTGGATGAGTGCGACACGAATCGCCTCGCGGCCGAGACCGAGAACGCCGAGCTGGCCCAGGGGCTGGAGGCGATGCGTGGCGGCGGAGGCGGCGGGACCACGGGCTTTGAGAACATCAACGGAGCGACGGTCAGCCGCGGGGCGGGCGGGTCGATCGTGGTCGCGGTGGCGGGCGACGTTCTGTTTGATTCGGGTCGGGCGGAGTTGAAGAACACAAGCCGTCAGTCGCTGGACCGTATCGCGCAGGTGATCAACAGCCAGTACGCGGGCCAGATGGTCCGGATCGAGGGCTACACCGACAGCGACCCGATCAGGCGGAGCACATGGCGGTCGAATGAGCACCTGTCGGCCGAGCGGGCCTTGGCGGTTGAGCAGCACCTGGTGTCGCGCGGGATCAACAACGACCGGGTGTACTCGGCGGCGTTCGGGCCTTCGAGCCCGCGGGCGACCAAGGACCAGAGCCGGCGCGTAGAGATCGTGGTGCTGGCGGGGGCGTGAGGTGGGGGGACCAGACGGAGAGACGAAGTCGACTACCCCTCTTGCCGCGCCGCGGTCTTCCTGAAGATCGCGGCGCGGCGTTTTTGGGAGAGTGCGGAAACACCGGGAGCCGCACGCCACAGCCTGAAGGGCTGTTCGTTCGTCGCTGGCGGTTGAGCGACGCGAGACCCCCGGGTACCGACGCCGAGCCTTGCAGGCTCGATGGACGGGTGTCGGGCCGGAGGCCCGCCACCCCTTGTCGGCCCTTGTCGGCCCTTGTCGGCCCTTGTCGGCCTTGTCGGGGTCCGCCACTCCTTCGAGTGGTTGGTGGATACGATGGGCGAGTGGGTGGCTTCCGTGTGAGAGGTCCGCCGCGAACCGGGGATTTGGTCAGTCATGCCGCACATCATCGCGCAGCCGTGTATTGGGACGAAGGACACCTCGTGCGTGGAGGTGTGCCCGGTGGACTGCATCCATCCGACGGCCCAGGAAGCGGATTTCGGCACGGCGGACCAGTTGTACATCGATCCGGACACCTGCATCGACTGCGGGCTGTGCGTGGACGAGTGCCCGGTGAAGGCGATTTTTCCGCAGGAGGACCTGCCGGAGAAGTGGAACGGGTACACGCAGTTGAATCTGGAGTATTACAAGAAGAAGTAGGGCGTGGGGTGCCGGGCTGCGCCGGAGCCGATCCGCGCGAGCGGTCGGGCAACCTCCGAACGCGTGTGGGGGATCCGCAAACCCTCCCGGGCTGATGCTCCGCGCGTGCATTGACCCGCGTCGTGGCCGACGGGTGCCCGCGCGCTCGCGGGGATCGGCTGCGTTGCCGCGGTGCGCGGGGTTTCGGGACGCTGGCGGTGGGGTTGTGTCCGCGTAACCGGGGGTGTTGGTTGTCGTGGGCGGCGCAGGCGTCGTTCATGGCGTGTGGGCGGCGCGTGGGGCGCAAGCGATGCGAAGCGAGCGGGTTGGGTTGTCGATGCACCGTGCGGCCAGGGTTGAACCCGGGCCCCCGGCGGCGGCGGGAAGCGCTCGGCCGCAGGGAAGGTCGGCCGATGTGTTGTCGGCCCCCGTCCGCCACGCCCCAGGGAATGGGGCAGCCAGTCTGGCACAAGGAGCAGTCGCATGAAGGTTCGTCGCACGATTCGCAAGGGCTTTACGCTGGTCGAAATCCTGATCGTCGTCGTGATCCTGGGCATCCTCGCGGCGATCGTGGTGCCGCAGTTCACCCGCGCCGCCGATGAGGCCCGCAACGGCAACATCGCGACGCAGATCTCGACCCTCGAGAACCAGTTCGAGCTGTTCCGGGCTCGCGAGGGCGCGTACCCCGACCTGGTCGCGGACCAGTGGGTGACCATGATCGCCGACGAGTACATCAAGGACGCGCCCGTGAACCCCGTCGACCAGTCGAGCCTGGTCTCCGCCGCGGCTGGCTCGGGCGGCTGGGTCTACACCCAGGGCACCGGCACGATCACCGCCGACGGCGCCCCGTAACTGATCTCGTGAGGATTTTTCAGACGCGGGCGATCCGGGGAACCGGGTCGCCCGCATTCACGATCGACCGGTCGGTGCTGGAGGAACTCTCCGATGAAACGCGCGCGGGCATTCACGCTGGTCGAGATTCTGATCGTCGTGGTCATCCTCGGAATTCTGGCGGCGATCATCGTGCCCAACTTCGCCACCGCGACGCAGGAGGCGCAGAGCACCACCACGTTCTCGGAACTGGGCAAGTTGAGGCGGGCGATGGAGGTGTACGGGATCCGCAACCCGAGCCAGATGCCCGATGTGATTGAAGGTGACGGCCGCCCGCCCGACAACGCGTGGGGCGAGCTGGTGCAGCCGGGTGAGTACCTGCAGGGGCCGCCTTCCAACCCGTGGGTGGGCGGGGACAACCGGTACTACGTGATCATCCGGAACTCGCCTGATGCGGCGTACCAGACGAACTACGCGTGGATCTATGACGACACGTCGGGGGACATCTGGGCGGGCGGATTTGATGGGAACGATCAGCCGATTCCGCGGCCTTGAGTGGGGGGGGCGTTGGCCGGTAGCGTGGTCCGCGTCGGGTTATGGGGTGGGAAGTGTGCGGCGCGGGCTTACGCCCGCGGCTCGGATGGCCGATGCTGACGACGGGTCCATTCCTTCAGGAGCGCTCGGCCATGCGTGGACAGCGGTATACAAACGGCGTGTTGACGGCGATCGCGGCCCTTTTGGGGCTGAACTTTGTGGGGCAGGCGATGGACCAGAAGGCCGACGTGCCGATGGCGTCGGCGCAGCCCGAGCAGTACCGTCGCGACGGCGCGGCGGCTCGGCCCGAGGCGAGCCTGGACCCGACCGAGGGCGGGATGATCAGCGCGGCCGAGCAGCGCAAGATCATCATCCAGGAGTTGCGGAACCTGGGCGGTCGCCTGGCGTCGATCGAAGCGAAGCTCGGGACGGGGGTGAACGTGACGGTGACGGACATGCCGGCGATGCAGTGGCCGGCGCAGGCGACGGGCGAGGGGGGGCCGGCGGTTGGGCCTTCGGTCGAGCCGTCGGTGTCGGTTGCGAACCCCTGATGTGGGGGGTTGGTGGGAGGGGAGGACGCGGATGGACCGCCTCATGAAGGATGCGTGGATTGGGCGGACGAGCCGCGGGGATCGCGGCGGTGGCGGGCGTGGTCGTGAGCGAGGTGGGCGTGCCCGCGCGTACACCCTGGTTGAGATGCTGGTGGTGGTGGCGATCCTGGGAATTTCGAGCGCGATCGTGATTCCGTCGGTGAGCCAGGCCGGGAGTTTTCGTTCGCAGGCGGCGGTGCGTGCGATCGTGAGCGACCTGACGTTCGCGCAGTCGGACGCGATGGCGTTCCAGACGGGGCGGGCGGTGATCTTCGACGTGGACGAGAACCGATACGTTGTGTGCGCGGTGAACGGGGCGAGCGTCGACCCCGAGGTTGATGCGCTGTATGATCCCCAGCGTCCCGAGGGCGTCGTGTCGCTCGATCTGGATGACGGGCAATACGGCGGGGCGCGGCTTGAAAGCGTGGATATCGACGGAGGGGCCATGCTCGTGTTCGACGAGCAGGGCGCGCCGGTGGCGGCGCCGCAGAGCAACAGCCCGTCGGCGGGTGGGCTGATCACGATCGTGGCCGAGAACGTTCGGTACACCATCAGCATTGACGGGTTCACGGGGCACATCACCACGGCGCGGGCGGAGATCGTCGGGCCATGATGGGGGTGGTTGGGGTGCGCCGGTTCTGTGAGGATTGCGAATCGAGGCGGGGCTGAGGGGTGAGTCGGGCTGGGTCGCATGGTTCGGTCACGCGCTGAAGGGAGTCGTATGGGCGCCCGGGTGAAGAAGAAGCCCGCGATGGGCTGGTTGGTCGTTGCGCTGGCGCTGGGGATGCTGATCTGGGTGCGTCTGCGCCTGGTGACGGACATCCCGCGGTCGGCGTACGCGGACCCGGAGAAGCGGAGCGAGCCTGCGGGGCAGGGGCAGCGCGAGGACAAGGGGCGTGTGACCGAGGACGAGCCGGGGCGAATCGCCATCGGCGAGGGGATGTAGGCGGCGGTCGTTTGATTGCCGATCGGCCAGAAACGCCGGTTGTGCCGTGAGGCATGGCGTTGCACGCACTTCAGCGTCGGGACGCGAGCTGTTCATGGGCGCCACCCGCCGGAAGCCGCGGGTGGCGGCACGGGATGGCATGATCAGCGATTGGCGTGGATGCCAGCGGCGGCGGCGCGCTGGACGGCGTGCAGCTCGGCGTGGCGGTTCTGGCGGGTGTATATGGTGGCCAGCGCGTCGAGGGCGCGCAGCGCGGCGGCGGCGGAGGAACGCGATTGGGGGGCGACGCTGTAGAGGGCGCGGAGGGCGAGGCGTTCGGCCTGGTCGTCCTGGTTCAGGTTGACCAGCGTTTGGGCCAACAGAGACAGAAGTTCGGCGTGCAGGGGGTCCGTGGGGGCGAGCAGGTCGTCGGCGAGGTCGCAGGCCTCGCGGAGCTCATCGGCGGCCCGCTGGTGGCGCTGTTCGCTGATGGAGCGGATGGCCGCGGCCCGGAGGGAGAAGAGCAGGTACTCGCGGGCGTCGGGGAGGGGGTTGCGACGGGCCTCGGCCTCGCCGACGGCGTCGGCGTGGGCGCGGAGGGCGCGGCGGAACCATCCGGCGGAGGAGGCGGGGACGCCTCGTTGGAACTCGACCAGGCCCAGGTTGGCCATGACGCTGGGGTCCTGGCCGGCGGAATCCCGTGCGCGGACGATCCACTCGCGGGCGCGTTCGAGGTTGCCGCGGGCGCGGTGGACCTCGGCCAGGAACATGAGGGTGTAGGCATCGTCCGCGCCGCGGTTGGTGGCGGAGGTGAGGGCCATTTCGGCGGCGTCGAGGTTTCCGAGCATGACGTGGGCCATGCCCAGGAAGGTCCAGAAGCGCAGGTCGTTCTCGCGCCAGGCGGGGTCTTCGAGGGCGTCGAGGCAGAGGGCGACGACGTCGTCGAAGCGCTTCTCGATGTAGCGGAGCCGGATCTGGATGATGCGGGGTGAACTCTCGTGCTCTTCTTCGAGGATGACGCGCTGGATCACGCTGTCGACCATGACCAGCAGTTCCTCGCGCTGGATGTCGCCGCGGCGGTCGAGCACGTCGTTGAGGAAGGCGTTGAGCTGGTTGATGGTCTCGGACATGGAGGCGGTGCGGATGTTGAGGTCCTGCACGGCCTTTTCGAGCGAGCGATTGGCGACCTGGGCGCGTTGGCGGGCGTCGTCGGCCTGCCCGCGTTCCTGCTGGGCGAGGGCTTCCGCGGCGGTGCGATCGGCCAAGGCCTGCGCGGTCACGTCGAGCTGCTCGGAGAGCTGGGCGCGGGCGCGATTGGCCTCGTTGGTCTGTTGGACCGCGGTCGCGCGGGCCTCATCGGCCTGGAAGTAGAGGATGAGAGAGGCGACCATGCCCGCGGTGGTCGCCAGAAGCACGCTCGAGCCGCCGATCACCAGCGCGCGGTTGCGCCGGATGAACTTGGTCGTCCGGTAGAGCGCGGTCGGTGGGCCGGCCTGGACCGGCTCGTTGGCCAGGAACCTTTTGATCTCGTCGCCCAGTTCGCGGGCGGTCTGGTAGCGGCGGATGGGCTCCTTCTCGATGGCCTTCATCACGACCCAGTCCAGGTCGCGGCGGAGGATGCGGGTCAGGCCGTGGATGTCGGTGCGGCGGAGGTCGGCGATCTCGCGGACCTTGAGGCCAAGGTCGCGGAGGCGGCTGCTGGGGCGTGGGGCCTCGGCCTTGACGATGGTCTGCTGCACGTCCATCAGGCTGAGGCCCGCGGACTCGGTAAGGTCGATGGGCGTGAGGCCTGTGAGCAACTGGTAGAGGATGACGCCGAGCGAGTAGATGTCGCTGCGGATGTCGACCTTTCCGACCTTGCCCGTGGCCTGCTCGGGGGACATGTAGTCCCAGGTTCCGATGGGCGTGCCGGACATGGTGTGGATGGAGAAGTCGCCCGCGCCGCCGGCCTCGGTGGCCTTGGCGACGCCGAAGTCGATGATCTTGGCGAGCGGCGGGGCGTTGTCGCGCGTGGAGACGAGGATGTTGGAGGGCTTGAGGTCGCGGTGGATGATGCCTTTGGAGTGGGCGTGCTGGACGGCCTCACACACGTCGTAGAAGAGGGCCAGTCGGGCGTCGGTGTTCAAGCGGTGGCGGTCGCAGTAGTCGGTCAGGTGCATCCCCGGCACGTACTCCATGACGAAGTACGGGCGCCCCTTGTCGGTGCCGGCGTCAAAGACCTTGGAGATGTTGGGGTGGTCCATGAGCGCGAGCGCCTGGCGCTCGAGCTCGAAGCGGGCGACCACGCCCTTGGAGTCCATGCCCTCACGGATGACCTTGAGCGCGACCTTGCGCTTCATGGGGAAGGCCTGCTCGGCCAGGTAGACATCGCCCATGCCGCCGCCGCCAAGTTTCTCGAGGATCTTGTAGGGGCCGATCTTGTCGGGGATGTCGCGTGCGGCGGAGAGTGCCTGGAGGGGGCTGTTGGAGAGGGCGGGCCTTTCGAGGAAGCCGGTGGCGTCGGAGGCGCGGGAGAGCAGGAGGAGGACTTCCTTGCGCAGGTCGTCGTCATCGCCGCAGAGGGAGCCCAGGTGCTTGTCGCGCTCGGTGGGCGTGAGGGTGTGGACCTCGTGGAAGACCGAGCGGATTCGTTGGTAGCGTTCTGGGGTCACGTTGGGTCTCGGAGGCGGAGCATGATGCCATGCGGGAAGGCATCGAGGCAGCAGGCATCAAGGCATCCAGTCGGGCGAGTTCATTCCGCCCCCTTGGTGTCCTCGGCCAGCTGCTTCATCAGCCACGCTCGGGCCATGGTCCAGTCGCCCTCGACGGTGCGGAGCGAGACGCCCAGGACGTCGGCGACTTCTTTCATCGAAAGGCCCCCGAAAAAGCGGAGTTCGACGATCTTGGACTGGCGGCTGTCGAGAGCCTCGAGTTTTTCCAGGGCCTCGTGCAGGGCGATCAGGTCCACGCTCTTGCCGTCGTCCTGGATGGCGGAGGAGTCGAGCGGGATGCGTTTGCGGTCGCCGCCTCGTTTGAGGCGGTCGCGGCCGCGGGCGTGGTCGACCAGGATGCGGCGGATGATGCGGGCGGCCGCGCCGAAGAAATGGGCCCGGCCCTCCCATTTGATGTGCTTGAGTTCGATGAGTTTGAGGTAGGCCTCGTTGACCAGGGCCGTGGCTTGGAGGGTGTGCCCGGGGCGTTCCTGGCGGAGCTGGGCCTGGGCGAGGGCGTGCAGCTCGTCGTAGATCATGGGGAGGAGCTTCTCGAGGGATTCGCGGTCTCCGCCGTGCATGTCCGAGAGAATCTGTGTGACGTCGTGTCGCTGCATTGGGTATCCCGGGTTTGTCGACCCCCCCATTGTGGCAGGGGGACAGATTCCGAGCAAGGGGCGGGGGAAAATGGGGCCAGCGGTGGAGGGGACGAACGCGGAGGGCGCGGGGAGGAGCGCGGAGGCACCCAAGACCGGATCTCAGAGCAGCTGAGTGGGGTGGGCGAGAGCGGCTGGATCCGAGTGATGCGGGAATGGGCCTGGTTGCCTGCGGTCGCCTCGCGTCCGTTCCAAAGTCGTCACTCCACGTTCTTCGGCGCTGCTTTCGCGCGTCCTGGGCGTTCTGCCGTTCTCCCCTCTCCCACCTACGATCCCGCGATGTTCAGAGAAGTGCTGCACTCCAAGATCCACATGGCGGCGGTGACGGCCGCGTCGCCGGCGTACATGGGCTCGATCACGATCGACGCCGACCTGCTCGAGCGCACGGGGATGCGCGTCAATGACGTGGTGCACATCGCCAACTGCCGCAACGGCGAGCGGTTCACGACGTATGTGTTCCGCGGCGAGCCGGGCAGCCGGACAATCCAGGTCAACGGGGCGGCCGCCCACCTGGTGGAGGTGGGCGACCGGCTCATCATCATGCACTTCGCGTCGATGGATGACGGGGAGTATCGGGGGCACAGGCCTCGCGTGTTGATCATGCGCGAGGACAACACGGTGGGGGAGATGATGCGGTACGAGCCGGGGTGAATGCCAGTGCAAGCGGGGCCCAGTTTTCGGACT
The DNA here is from genome assembly GCA_964533405.1 of uncultured Phycisphaeraceae bacterium. Classification (GTDB taxonomy): domain Bacteria; phylum Planctomycetota; class Phycisphaerae; order Phycisphaerales; family UBA1924; genus JACKHA01. The sequence continues at coordinate 12,027 of CAZHKB010000054.1, forward strand.
TGACATAGAGGGGGT
>CAZHKB010000055.1:0-11964 GCA_964533405.1 uncultured Phycisphaeraceae bacterium
GGGTCGAGCGGGGGACGGACCTGACCGGGGATGAAGTTCGGAGCGGCGTCGAGGACGGAGGTGATGGTGAGGTCGATGGGGTCGGATGCGGTGAAGGTGAGCGGCAATGCGAGCAGCGTGGAAGCGGGCGACGCAGAGGCAGCGGTTTGCGCCGGGGCGAGCGTGACGCCAATCGCGGGGATCTGGACCCGGCCTGGGAGTTGTGGTTCGAGCGTGACGATCCAGCGGTGAAGGAGGTGGTCGGTGTCGAGTTGCGGCGGGTCGCGGCGTACGGCGGAGACGAGGAGGTCGCCAAGCGACTGGCCGGCGGTGGGGTTGGGGGAGAGGATCGGGTTGGCCGCGAAGGGTTGGTTGGTGGCGGCGTCGCGGGCGGGGAGGCGGAGTTGGAGGGTGAGTGTGAGGGTGTCGACGACGGTGAGGTCGGTGCGATCGACGTTGGCGGAGAGAGCGGCGATTGCGGCGCGGGATGGCGGTGGGGCGGGTTGATCGGCGGCGGCGGGCCGCGCCCTGGCGGCGCCCGCTCGCACGAGGCCCGTGCCCGGGATGACGGTGAGGATGATGAAGCAGGCGAGGACGCAGCGGAGGAAGAGACAACGGGCGGCGGTGTGAAGTACGCCGCGCGAGGGTGGTCCGAAGTTCAGTACACGCGGCCGCCGAGTCATCGCCTGCGCTCCCTGCGTTCAAAGTAGACGGCCAGGTCGTGGACGAACGGGCGGGCGGTGGAGACGTCGACCAGGTCGCAGGAGGCCGAGCGGCAGGCGGCGGCGACGGCGGCCCGGTGGGCGGCGGCGCGGGCGTGGTAGGCGGCGCGGACGCGGGAGGAGGAGGTGTCGATCAACTCGCGGCGACCGGTTTCGGGGTCCAAGACATCGACGAGTCCGGCGCGGGGCAGGTCGTGCTCGCGAGGGTCGGTGACGCGGACGGCGATGAGTTCGTGGCGCTGGGCGGCGCGTCGCAGCGTGGGGGCGAAGCCGCCGGAGCCCTCGGCGGGCTGCGCGAAGTCGCTGATGAGAAAGACGATCGAGCGGCGCTTGTGGACCTTTGTGACGTGCTCGAGCGGCACGCGGAGGTCGGTCGCGCGGCTGATCGGCTCGAAGCCGATCAGGTCGCGCAGAACGCGGAGCACCTGGGTACGTCCCTTCTGCGGCGGAACGTGGCGCTCGACGCGATCGGTGAAGAAGAGGAGGCCGGCGCGGTCGTTGTTGCGGGCGGCGGCCAGGGCCAGGACCGCGCCGAGTTCGGAGGCGAGAGTGGACTTGAGGCGTCCCGTGCTGGCGAAGAGCCCGGACGCGCTGGCGTCGATGGCGAGGATGACGGTGAGCTGGCGTTCCTCGACGAAGCGCTTGATGAAGGGCTTGCCGGCGCGGGCGGTGACGTTCCAGTCGATGGTGCGGGCGTCGTCGCCGGGTTCGTACTCGCGGACCTCGGCGAACTCGATGCCGCGCCCCTTGAAGGCGGAGTGGTACTCGCCCGCGAACAGGTCGTTGACCCGCCGGCGGGTGCGGATCTGGAGGCGGCGGACTTCTCGCATGAGGTCTTGGGTGAGCATGGCTGGCAGATTCGGATTGCGGAGGCGGGCCACGGGTGGTTCACGGGCTTGTGCAGGGCCACAAGCGGGCCACCCGCGCTGTCAGGCGTTCGTCACGGCACCGGGACGTTCTCCAGCACGCGGGCGACGAGGTCCTCGGAGGTCAGGTCCTCGGCCTGGGCCTCGTAGGAGGCGAGCACCCGGTGGCGGAGCACGTCCATCGCGATCGCCTTGATGTCGGCGGGCAAGACGTAAGGTCGCGCTTGCAGGAAGGCGTGGGCGCGGGCGGCCAGGATGAGGCTGATGCCGGCACGGGGCGATGCGCCAAACTCGATGAGGCGGGCCATCTCGGCGCCAAGGCCCGGCACCGACGCGGGCTGGCGCGTGGCGTGGACCAGCGAGACGACGTAGTCCTTGATCCGGTCGTCGACGCGGACGCGGTCGACCAGGGCGCGGATACGACGGATCTCCTCGACGCCCATCACGGGCTCGACGCGGAGGTCGGGACGGCTGGTGGCCATGCGATCGAGGATCAGGCGCTCCTGCGCGCGGTCGGGGTAGCCGACCTTGACCTTGAGCATGAAGCGATCGACCTGGGCCTCGGGCAGCGGATAGGTGCCCTCCTGCTCGATCGGGTTCTGGGTGGCGAGCACGAGGAATGGGTCGTCGAGGGGGAAGGTGCGGTCGCCGATGGTGACCTGGCGTTCCTGCATGGCTTCGAGCAGGGCGGACTGGACTTTGGCCGGGGCCCGGTTGATCTCGTCGGCCAGCACGATGCTGGCGAAGATCGGTCCCTTGCGTGCGGTGAACTCGCCGCTGCTGGGGTGATAGATCATGGTTCCGACGAGGTCGGCGGGGAGCAGGTCGGGGGTGAACTGCACTCGGCTGAAGGGCGCGGACAGGGCGCGGGCCAGCGTGCTGACGGTGAGGGTCTTGGCCAGCCCGGGCACGCCCTCGAGCAGGACGTGGCCGTTGGCGACCAGGCCGATGACCAGGCGTTCGACCATGGCGCGCTGGCCGACGACGACCTTCTCGACTTGGGCGATGAGGGCGCGGAGGCGCTGGGAGGATTCGGCGAGTTCGGAGTCGGGCAGCGCGGGATTTGCGACGGGCGCGCTGGCGCGGGGCGTGGGGTCGGGTATCGGACGGTCAAAGGGCGACATGCCCTTGGTCATGCGGAACTCCTTATAGAGGCGTTGGGCACCGGGCACTCGTCTCCAGACGTGGCGCGGGTGTCGCCTGGCCCGTGGCTCGTGCCTCTCAGCACAAAGGATAAGACCCAGCCCCGGGCCAGGTTGCGATCTACTCCATGATGATGCGCGGGCCCGCCGGTTCCGTCAGCGGGAGGCGGAGGCTGAGAGAGAGGCCATCGGGACCGACGGCTCCCCCACCATCCCGGGCAGGCTGGCGCCGGCCAGCATCCGGTCGTACTCGGCGAGGTTAATTTCGAGGAACGGCCCGACCAGACGGGGGTCGAACTGGCTGCCCGAGCACCGGCGGATCTCGGCAACCACCTTCTCGCGGGGGGCCGCGTCGCGGTAGGACCGGCTGGAACTCATGGCGTCGAAGGTGTCGGCGATACCGATGAGGCGGGCGTAGAGCGGGATGTCATCGCCCTTGAGGGCGTGCGGGTAGCCGCGGCCGTCCCAGCGTTCGTGGTGGTGCATGACGCCCGGCAGCACGTCGCGGAAGGCGGGGATGCCGCAGAGAATGCGGTGGCCGATGGCGGGGTGCTCGCGGATGAGGGCGAACTCCTCATCGGTGAGGCGGGCGGCCTTGCACAGGACGGCCTCGGGCACGCCGATCTTGCCCACGTCATGGACCAGGCCCGCGATGTGGACGCGCTCGACGATGTCGCCGTCGAGTCCGATCTTCTGTGCGAGGGCGGCGGCGAGGAAGGCGACGCGGCCCGAGTGGCCGCAGGTGTACTTGTCCTTGGCGTCGATCGCGCTGGTGAGGGCGGCCAGGGTGCCCATGAACATCGCGTGCTGCTCGGCGTAGAGCGCGGTGGTTTCGAGGAACGGGCTGATCTGGCTGGCGGCGGCCTCGACCAGGCCCGTGTCGAAGGTGCTGACCTGCGGGTCCTGCCCGACCTTGTCGCCGGCGGCCATGACGCCGATGATCTTGCCCCCGTGCAGCAGGGGCATGACGAAGACCTGCGGGCCGCCCAGGCGGCCCGCGCCCTGAACGTCCTCGTGGATCTGGCCCGCCCCGGGGTCGTCATGGCCGGCGAGCAGGCGGCGCATGAGTTCCTGGAGTTCGGCGGCGTCGAGGCGTGGGTCGTGCTCGAGCAGGGATGCGCCCGCGACGCCCGGCAACATGCGGTCGTCGTCGACAAAGGTGGCGCCGATCCAGGCGAAGTCCAGAACGCCGTGCAGCGAGGCGATGGCGCGGCGGACGAACACGTCCGGGCGCTCGGGGCGGCTCATCGAGCGGCCCAGGGCGTAGAGGAGGTCGATCGTCTCGTAGGAGAATGTCAGGGCGTCGGTGAAGTCGCCCAAGGACTGGCGAGAGTCGCTGAGTTCGTCCAGGTCGGTCGAGGTCCAGCGCAGGACACGGGAAAGGTCATCAATGGGGCTGTTGGCCCGGCGGGCAATGGGCTCGAGCGCGTGCTTGGTCGCGGGGGCGTCGAGCTGCGCGCCGGAGCAGGCGGCCAAGAACTGCTCGCTCTTGAGGGATTCGGGCGTGAGGGCGGCCGCAAGCGTGTAGGCGGCGATCCGCCCGGCGCGGGCCTCGGGCATGACGATCAGCCAGCAGCCGGGGAAGAGCAGCACGGGACCCACCGGGTCCTTGCCGCCCCAGGACATGACGGTGCGCGTGATGAGGCGTTCGAGGAGGCCCGAGCGGAGCCACAGGCCCACGACGCCGCGCTCGATGGGGCTCTCGATGATCGCGCCATCGACCGCGCAGCGATAGACGGGCAGGCCGAGCGAACGGCAGCGATCGCGGAGGCGATCGCCGACCGAGATCGAGTCTTGCTGGGTGGATGAGTCGCTCATGCCGCGGCACCCCTGGCCCGCAGGCCATCGCCGGAGGTATCGGGGAACGCCGGCAGGGTTCGGGCGGAGGCGGGGAGCAGCGACATGGCCAGGTCAACCACCTTGCGGATGCTGAAGGGCTTGGTAAGGATCTCGGAGATGTGGGCGCCGGCGAGCTCCTGCTCCTGGACGATGTAGTTCCGGGCCGTGAGCATGAGGATGGGGATGTCCTTGAACGCGGGGAGCGTGCGGAGGGCAAGGGCGAACTCGACGCCGCTCATGTGGGGCATCTGGACGTCGGTGATGACCAGATCGGGGGCGTCCTGGCGTGCGAGCATGAGGGCCTGCTCGCCGTCGGCGGCCTGGCGGACCTCGCAGCCCAAGGCCTCGAAGCGACGAGCCAGGATCAGGCGGACGTGCGCCTCGTCGTCGGCCAGCAAGACTTTGGCGCGGGGCATGGGGGCTTCCTCGCCGGGCACCTGGGCTACTGCGTCCCACCCGGCCTCGAGGAGGATCGGGCGGTGCGTGACGCACGTTGACCCGCGGGCGTGCCTTGCGGACGCGGCGCACACAAGTGGTCGGCACAGCCGGACTTAGGGGTGATTCTCGGACGGCGGAGCCGAGCCGCGTGCGTGCGCACGCGACGTACTCCCGCAGTGCGAAGGGTCTGAGGATCGCGTGCGCGCCAGACGCGAGGACGGCGGACGCCGACACCTCGTGCGCTCGCTCCCGCGGTTGGTCAGCCGAACGCCTTCTTGTAGTCCGACACGAACTTCTGCAGCCCGACATCCGTGAGCGGATGGTTCATGAACTGCATGATGACCTTGAACGGGACGGTTGCCACGTCCGCCCCCGCCAGGGCGCAGTCGAGCATGTGCTTGGGGTGGCGGATCGACGCGGCCAGGATCTTGGTGGTGAACCCGTAGTTGTCATAGATCTGCCGCATCTGGTGGATGAGGGTCATGCCGTCCTCGCCGATGTCGTCGATGCGCCCGATGAACGGGCTGACCAGGAACGCCCCGGCCTTGGCCACCAGCAGCGCCTGGAGCGGCTGGAAGCACAGGGTCATGTTGGTGCGTGTGCGCTCATCGCTGAAGGCCTTGCAGGCCCGCAGGCCGTCGACGGTGCAGGGGAGTTTGACGACGATGTTGGGGGCGACCTTGGCCGCAGCCCGTCCCTCGCGCATCATGCCGTCATAGTCGGTGGAGATGACCTCGGCCGAGACGGGCCCCTCGACGATCTGGCAGATTTCAGCCAGTCGCTTGGAGTAATCAACCCCCTCCTTGGCGATGAGCGAGGGGTTGGTCGTGACGCCGTCCAGCACGCCCAGGGCGGCGGCTTGGCGGATCTCGTCGAGGTTGGCGGTGTCGATGTAGAGGTGCATGGGCGGAGGGTAGAACCGATTGACGCGGGGGCAAGCCGGGATCGCCTCGCCCGCCGACATCCGCGCCTTCGGCGACTGGCTCCTGCGCCGAGCGAATGTCGCCGGGATCAACGTTTCCCGGACGATCGAGTTCCGTCTCGAGATCACGCGCTCCATGAAGGATTCTCAGAACCCAGGTCCCGTCCGCCGACGGGCGATAGAAGATCATGACGGATCGGAGTCCCGGCACGTTCCACCACCTCGAACCCGCCGCCTCCGGTCGGTCCGCCGGGCACTCGCGACCGATGTGCGGCGCGGCCGCCAACGATCCAAGATCCTTCCACAACGCCGCCTGGAACCGGATCGCCGCCTCGAGGTTGCGCTGGGCCAGGTCGCTCTTGAACGCATCCAGATCGCGTAAAGCATCTCGGCTCAGTGTGAACACCGGCCTCATCCGGCCTTGCTCCGCCGCCAACGATCAATCAGACCCTGCGCCCGCTGCGCCCACTCCTCCGGCGTCGGAGTCCAACCCGGACCTTCCAGCCCCTTGATCAACTCCGTCTCAAGCTCATCCGGACCAGCCGGGACGCTCGGCGGAAGCCGGCGGCGTTCACCCAGCAACGCGAGCGCCGGCTGCTCCACGCTGGTGCCCCGTGCCCGTGCGACCTCTCTCAAAGGCGGTTCCAGGGCATGAGTAAGCGAGATCGTGATCGTGCCATGCGTCCCATTGCACCGAAGGCCTGGCGACCAAGGAGGCGCTTTGTCACCGGCGCGCAACCCCCCCACACCCCCTACCGCACAACCCCTCGCCTCATCCGTCAGTCTTACACTGTCGGCGGCGATGGACCGCCCGCTTCGCACACCTCCGACCGCGTGCCCCCACGCCTCGGCCACAACGCCACCCCGTAAGGAGACCCCGATGTCCTCCCCCTCGCCTCGCCGCACCTCGCGCACCCCCTCCCGCATCCTCCTGGCCGCTGGCACACTCGCCGGGGTATCCTCGCCGCTCATGGCCCAGCCCGACGCTCAGCTCCCCCTGACCGCCATCACGCTGTACCGCTCGGGCGTGGGCAACTTCCAGCGGCAGGGCTTCGTCGAGGGCTCGGCCCAGGTGCAGCTCCGCTTCGACACCGACCAGATCAACGACATCCTCAAGTCGATGGTCTTGCTTGATCTGGGCGGCGGACGCGTTGAGGCGGTGTCCTACTCCAGCCGCGAGCCGCTGCAACGGCGCCTGGCCTCCTTCGCGATCGACATGTCCAAGAACCCGAGCATCGCCGGCCTGCTCGACCAGATCCGCGGGGCGGCGATCAAGGTCACGTCGATCGATGGCGAGGCGACCGGCACGGTGATCGGAGTCGAGACCCGCCAGGTGCCGGCCCCCGAGGGCGCGGTCGTGACCCGGGCCTACGTCAACCTGCTCACCGCTGCGGGCATCAAGAGCGTGGACATCTCGACGCTCCGCTCCTTCGAGATCCTGGACGCCGAGCTGGCGGGGGAACTGGAGCGGGCGCTGGCCGCCATCAGCGAGCAGCGCAGCGAGAACGTCAAGACCGTCGACTTGTCCTTTGAGGGAGAGGGCAACCGCGAGGTGTTCGTCGCCTACATCCACGAGATGCCGGTGTGGAAGACGTCGTATCGGCTGATCCTGCCCGAGGAGGTCGGCCAGGCTGGCACGCCCGCGCCCGGCGGCAAGCCCACGCTCCAGGGCTGGGCCATTGTCGAGAACACGACCGATGAGGACTGGAAGGATGTCGAGCTGTCCCTGGTTGCCGGACAGCCGGTCGGCTTCCAGATGGACTTGTACGAGCCGCTGTTCCTGACGCGCCCGACCGTGCCGGTGCCCGTGCTTGCCAATGTGGGGCCGACGCTCTACGACCAGGGCATGTTGAGCAAACCGAACAACGCCCCCGAGGACGCCGAGGGCGGTGCCGGGTACGACCGCATGGACGGAGCTCGGGAGATGAGCTCCTCCAGAAGCACCATGGCCCCAGGTGCCCCGCCCTCCGCCTCCGCCATCACCGGCGAGCAAATGGCAAACTACGCCGCCCAATCCCAGGCGAGTGCCGGGTCTGTTGGCGAGGTTTTCCAGTACACCATCGACACGCCCGTGTCAATCGACCGCCAGCGCTCCGCCATGATCCCGATCATCACCAGCGCCATGGAAGGCCGCCGCGTCTCCATCTTCAACCGGCACACCCTGCCCGATCACCCGATGCGTGGCGTGGAACTCACCAACAACTCCGATCTCCAACTGCTTCCCGGCCCAATCGCCGTGTTCGACGGCGCGGCCTACGCGGGCGACGCCCAGATCGGCCACATCGTGCCCGGCGACAAGCGCCTGCTGTCGTACGCCGTGGACCTCGCGGTTGACGTCAAGACCGAGGACGCCGGCGACTGGCAGGTCCAGCGGATCCGCATCATGGACGGGGTGATCGAGCAGACCGTCAAGCAGGTGACGACCGTGAGCTACACCCTGCAGAACAAGGACCGCGAGGCCAGCCGGACCATCATCGTCGAGCACGAGAAGTTGTACGCCTACGAACTCACCTCGCCCGAGCGGGCCACCGAGACCACCGACAACCTGTACCGGTTTGAGGTGGTGGTGGGGCCCAACTCGACCAAGCCGCTGGTGGTGACGCAGGAGCAGGTCTCGGCGCAGCGCCTCGCGCTGCTGTCGTGGGACCTGGACACGTTCCTGACCTACCAGCGGGAGGGCAAGGCCAGCCAGGGCGTCGTCGACGCCTTCCGCACCGCGGCCCAGAAGCAGCAGGCGATCAACGAGCAGTCCAACATCATCAACCGCCTCGAGAACGAGCGCAACGAGATCTCGCGCGACCAGAGCCGCATCCGCGACAACATGGGGCGCCTCGACCGCACCAACGAACTCTACAGCCGGTACGTCTCCACCCTGACCGCCCAGGAGAACCGCCTGGAAGCCATCAACACCGAGATCAACACCGCCCGCCAGCGCCAGAACGCGGCCCAGGCCGACCTCGAGAACTTCCTGCGCACCCTCAACGTGCAGTGATGCCCGGGTCGCACAGGCTTGCAGCCTGTGCTGATCGTGGTTGGATTGACTCTCTCATCCGAAGCCCTCACAAGGGGCCGGGCGCAAGCCCGGCCCCGTTTGCATCAACAGAACCGGCTGCGCGAGCAGTCGGCCCCCGTCCGACAACCCGGACGGAGAATCTCACCACGAATCCCCGGCCGCCGCCCGGGGCAAGTTCACACCCGCGTGACAGCCGCCCGTGTCCGACCCCTCGCGCGTCGGCTTCTGGTGGACGCGAACAAGTCGGCCCGTGCGGCCGTAGTTTGCATCACCCATGCCCTGCGACCCCCTCCTGTCCTTCCTGGCCGACAACGACACTCCCTGCCCTATCTGCCGGTACAACCTGCGCGGGTTGCTGAGCCTGCGGTGCCCGGAGTGTGCGGCGCCGCTCCGCCTGAGCGTCGCCTCGCCCAATCTGCACCTGGGGCCGTTCGTGCTCACGATCGTCTCGTTGTCCCTGGCCGCGGGCTTTGATGTGGTCGTCGCCACGATGGTCTCGATCGTGACGACGATCCACGCGAACCTCGCGGCCTCGGCCACATGGATCGGGCCGGCGGTCATCGCCTCGGTTCTGGGTACGACGGGGCTGACATGCCTCGGCCTCGTCATTCTGCTGGTCAAGCAACGCCACCGATGGAATCGGCTGCCGATTCGCAAGCAATGGGCGGTGGGGATCGCGACGTTCCTGATCGTGGGCGTGTCCCACGCCGGGCTGGGCGGGATGCTGATCAGCGTGGTCAACTGAGCCTCAGCCCGGAACGCGCAAGCGGTCGGCCACCCCCCGCAACCCGCTGAGCCCGATCTGACGCGCGACGCCCAAACGCTGCCCCTCCCTCACCCTGCCACCCTGCCACTTCATACCCATCGTCTCTCCGACTCTTCGCCGCCCTTGCACTACACTTGGCGATGCAACTCCGCTTCCTGGGCGCCGCCGGCGAGGTCACCGGCTCCTGCTACCTGCTCGAAACCTCGCAGGCCCGAGTCCTGATCGACATCGGCGCGCACCAGGGCGGCCCGCACAGCGAGGCCAAGAACCGGCGATTTCCGGGGTCGATCCGTCCCGAAGCCCTCGACGCCGTGCTGCTCACGCACGCCCACATCGACCACACGGGGCGGGTCCCGATGCTCGCCCAGCATGGCTACTCCGGGCCGATCTACACGACCCCCGCCTCAATCGCGCTGACCGGGATCCTTCTGCGGGACGCGGCTTACTTGCAGAGCCTCGACGCCGAGCGTGAATCGCGTGACCGCCTCCGCCACGGACGCGAGCCCGTGCGCCCACTCTTCGACCTCGATGACGTTGAGAGAGTTCTGGGCCTGTTGCGATCCGTGCCCTACGACAAGCCCACGCAGGTCGCCCCGGGGATCGAGGCGACGTGGGTCGATGCCGGGCACATATTGGGCTCGGCGTCCATCCACTTGCGCATCACGCAGCCCGCCGCACCCGGTGTGCCCGCGCACGAGACCGGCGTGCGGACGATCGTGTTCTCCGGTGACCTTGGGCCGCGCGGTGCGCCGCTCCTGCGAGATCCCGCGCCCCCCACGCACGCCGACGTGGTTATTCTGGAATCAACCTACGGCGACCGCGACCACCGCTCGATGGAGGGCACGCTCGCGGAGTTCGCGGGCATCCTGTCTGATGCGACCACCGCCAGCCATCGGGCGGTCGGCCTGCCGCCCGGCAAGGTGCTGATCCCGGCGTTCGCGGTGGGGCGCACGCAGAACTTGATCTATCACATCGGCATCCTGCGGCGCGAGGGCAGGATTCCTGAGCCCGAGGTCTGGATCGACAGCCCGATGGGGATCGAGGCGACGGAGTTGTATCGCCGTCACCGCGATGTGTTCGACCAGGAGGCCCGGGCCATCATCGACGCAGGCGACTCGCCCCTGAACTTCCCGGGCCTGCGGGTGTCGCGTGATCGCACCGCGTCCGAGGCGCTCAACACGCGGACCGGCATCACCGTGATCTCGGCCTCGGGCATGTGTACCGGCGGGCGAATTCTGCACCACCTGCGCCACAGCCTGGGCAACCCGGCCACGCATGTTGTGATGGTGGGCTTCCAGGCCGCGGGAACCACCGGGCGCGCGCTGGTCGACGGCGCGGCTGAGGTCCGGATCATGGGGCAGGCCACACCCGTCCTGGCGCGGGTCCACACCATCGGCGGCTTCTCCGCCCACGCGGGTCAGTCGGACCTGCTCTGGTGGATGTCGAAGCTCGAGAGCAAGCCAAAGGTGTTCCTGACCCACGGCGAGCAGATGCAGCGCGAGCACCTGCGCGACGCTCTGCACACCCGCTTGGGCTTGGCTGCGGCGTTGCCGCAGTTCGGCGACGTCGTCACCCTCTGACCAGGCGCTCCGGCCCGGCCGATTCGCTCGACTCCACTTGCTTCCTCCGATGCGCTCGGGCATGATGGACGCATGGACAAGGTGCTCCTCGTGTTCCTCGGCGGCGGCATTGGCTCGGTCCTCCGCTACCTGCTCCAGCTGTGGCTCAACTCCCCCACCCCCGCCGACCGCGTGGTCTGGGCCTGGGGCTCCCTGACCGCCAACGTCCTGGGCTGCGCCGCCGCCGGCGCCCTGGTCGGCCTGGCCTCCACCCGTCTGGCACTCGACGAGCACGCGCGCCTGCTGCTCTCCGTCGGCATTCTCGGCGGGTTCACGACCTTCTCGGCGATGGCGGGCGAGGCGCTGCGTCTGGGTGAGCAGTCATCGGCCCGGGCGGCGGGGTATGTCGCAGCGTCGAACGTGCTGGCGATCGGCGCGGCGTGGGGCTCGTACGCGATCGTGCGGACGCTGCTGCACGCCCGTTCCCCGTGAAACACGCGGTGTGTGCGCGCGCCGGCGATCATCGGGAACCCGCGTCGTGCGCGTGCGTCAAAGGGCTGGGTCGCCCTCACGCGACCATCCGGGAGAGACATGGCGCATCTGTGCACATTCTGCGGCACCGACTGCTCGGGCCTGCGCGCGCCGCCGGACCCGGTCTATGCGCTGCCTGTCGTGATCTGCCGCGGGTGCGGGGGCGCCAGCGTGCGCCGGCGCACGC
>CAZHKB010000056.1:0-11947 GCA_964533405.1 uncultured Phycisphaeraceae bacterium
AGCCCGGGCACCCCTTCACGCGCCGCCGCCGCCCCCCTCGCCACCACGCGCGCAAACAAACCGCCCCGGGGGATCATCCTCGGGGCGGTCGGGAAATGCGGGTCGCTGCGTCCGTCACTCGGGACGGCCCAGGGGGCTCGGATTAGCCGAGCAGCTGGAGCGCGGTCTGGGGCTGCTGGTTGGCCAAGCCAAGGATGGTGGCCGACGACTGGACCAGGATCTGCGACCGTGTGAGGGACGCGGTCTCGGTGGCGAAGTCGGTGTCACGGATGGCCGACTCGGCGGCGGCGGTGTTTTCGACCGCAACGTTGAGCGAGCGGATGGTGGCGCCGATGGTGTTCTTCTGGAAGGCACCCAGGCGTCCGCGGAGGGTCGAGACCTCCTGGATTGCGGCCGAGACGACCTTCTGGGCAATCGAGAGGTCGCCGTCGACCACGTTCAGGCCCTTGCCCGAGCCCAGATCGTCCAGGTGGTACGCGGACGAGTCGGTCGAGTCGGTGTACTGCCCGAGCTTGCGGACGGCCACGTCGTCGATGCCGATCGAGACCTTGCCGGCGATGTTGACCTGGCTGGCGAGCTGGAAGTCGGCGCCGCCGCCGGTGATGTTGAAGGCCGAGATCGCACCGGCGGTGATGGCGTTGGCACCCGACCCGGCTTCGGCCGAGAGGGTCAGCTTCACGTCCAGGAAGTCGGAGTTGACCGAGACCGTGCGGCCCTTGGAGGTGGCGACCAGCCCGTTGATCGTGGCGCCCACGTCCTGGCCCAGGTCGCGGATACCCTGGAAGGCGGCGGTGGAGTCGAAGTCCACGCCGCTGGAGGCATCCACGGAGTTGGCGTCGTCGACCTCGAACTTGAAGATGCCCACACCGGCGGCGATGGCCTGCAGCCCCCCGTCCGCAACGATCTTGACGGAGGTGTACTCGGCGTCGCCGTACTCGACACTCTTGAGCGTGACGCCCGAGGCGCTGGCCGAGGCGGTCAGGCCCGTGACGTCGCTGAACGAGTTGATCGTGGTGGCGATATCGGAGCCGGTGACGCCCGAGGAGAACGAGAGCTCGCGGCTGCCGAGGCTGCCTGCGATCTCGATGACGAACGAGGAGGTCTGCCCGCCCAGGTTCAGGGCCGCGCCGCCCACGTTGATGTACAGCTGGCCCTGCTGAGCGGACTGGGTGACGACCACGTCAACGCTCAGCTCGTCGGTCTCGAACTTGGCGCCGCGGATGGTGAAGTCCTCGACCACGGCCGAGACGCCCTCGGTCTGGAAGCCGAAGTTGCCGTTGAGGAGCTTGGAGCCCTGGAAGTTGGTGGCGCTCGAGATGCGGTCGATGGTCTCCAGGATCGAGTTGATCTGGAGCTGGTTGGCTTCCTTCTCCGACTCGGAGAGGCCCGCGCCATTGGCGGTCGTGGTGATCAGGCCCTGGAGCTCGGTCAGCAGGCCCGACACCTCGGTGAGGGCACCGTCGGCGATCGAGACGACCTGGTCGGCGCGCTCCGAGTTGCTGATGGCCGAGTTGGCGGCCCGCAGCTCGGAGCGGAGGTTCTCAGACGCGATCAGGCCCGCCGGGTCGTCCTTGCCGCGGTTGATCCGCAGGCCGGTGGACAACCGGGTGAGCGAGACGTTGAGCCCGCCGTTGTTCTGTCCCAGCACGCGCTGGGCAATCATGGACTGGACGTTCGTGTTGATGCGTGACATGAGATCCTCCGTGAACTGACGCGGCCGGCGTTCCCTTGGCCAGCCGAGCGACCCGTGCAGCGGGTGGCTTCAAGCCTCCCGCCCGCCCGCGGCACAGTGCCCGGGCGGCGGCACCCCCGTTCGCGGGAGCGCAACTCGGGGTCACGCATCGTCCGGGTTGGAGGATCACTGAAGCCCAGACCCAAAAACAAGCGGGCGAGGCCGGGCCTGCGCGACGGATGCAGGGGGGCGCGGTCGCGTGGATCGTCCGGCGGCGCGGGAGTTGCGCGGAAACGCCGCTGGCGCGGGAGCGGACACGTCCGAGAACGAAACAGCCCCGCCGGCGTGCGCCAGGCGGGGCTGTTGGGTGGTGGTCGGTTCATGTCGCCCGCGGGGTCACCCCAGCGAGGCGACGCCTTAGCCGAGCAGCTGGAGGACCTGCTGGGATTGCTGGTTCGCCAGGCCGAGGACCGTTGTGCCCGAGGAGGCCAGAATCTGGGCCCGGGTCAGCTCGCTGGTCTCTTTGGCAAAGTCGGCGTCCCGAATGACGGAGTTGGAGGCCGTCAGGTTTTCGAGCGAGGACTGGAGCGAGCGGACGTTGGGGTCCAGCACGTTGCGTTCGAAGGCGCCCAGGCGGCCTCGAAGCCTTGAGACCTCGTCGATGGCGGAGGCGAGGATGCGCTGGGCGGGCGACCAGTTGTTGTCCTGGAAGGCTTCGGAGATCGAGTTTCCGCCGCCGGTCTTGAGGGAGTTGAGGAACTCGACGACGCCCTCGTTGAGAGTTCCACCCAGGGCCGAGGCGGCGACGGAGGGGATGGCGATGGCGGCCTGCTGCTGGGCGGTGACCTCTGGCCCGAGCTGGAAGAGGGCGCCGCCGCCGGTGATGTTGAAGGTGCTGACGGTGCTGGAGGGGTCGGTCGCAAAGGTTTCGTCGAGCAGGAGTTCAACGCCCAGGGCGGCGGTGTTGGTGGTGATCTCGAGCCCGTCGCCGGAGGCGAGGATTCCGTTGACGATGGCGGTGACGTCGCGTCCGGTGTCGGAGTTGGCGGCGGTCATGGTGGTGCCAGGCCAGGTGGCCCAGTTGAACCCGGCGGTCACGTCGGGGAAGGGCTCGGCGTCGAGGAACTTGTAGAGGGTGAAGGAGCCAACGCCAGTCTCGGGTGGGTTGAGGCGGTTGACGGAGACCAACTTGTCGTTGGCCGACCCATAGGCGACGGACTTGAAGATGAGCCCGGAGTTGGCGTCGCCGTTGATGAGCGAGGCGCGGACGCCGGTGAACTCCGAGAGCTGGTTGACGGCGGTGACCATGGTCTCGTAGGTGGTGTTGGAGAGGAAGGAGACGACCTGGACGCCGAAGGGTCCGCGGATCTCGAGCTCGACCGAGGACATGAGCTGTCCGTCGATGGCGGTGCCGGGCTGGTCGCCGTTGAGGTAGAGGGCGCCGACCTGGGCCGAGGCGAGGACCTCGACCTCGACATCGACGTTGGAGACGCCGTTGAAGGTGGCGTTCCAGACGCGTGCCTTGTCGATGGAGCCGCCGTCGAGGCCCGAGAGGACGTAGTCCTGGTTTCCGTTGAGGAGCTTGAGCCCGCCGAAGGTGGCGGTGTTGGAGATGCGGGTGATGGACTCGATGGCCGAGTCGATCTGGAGCTGGTTTGCCTCGCGCTCGAGCTGGGAGTTGGCTCCGGTGTTGGCGGCCTCGACGATCAGCGACTTGATCGAGTTGAGCAGGTCGTTGACCTCGGTGAGGGCCGACTCGGTGGTGGCGATGACCGAGGAGGCGCGTTCGGCGTTGCGGACGCCCTGGTTGACGCCTTCGATGTCCGAGCGGATGCGCTCGGAGATGATGAGGCCGGCCGGGTCGTCCTTGCCGCGGTTGATGCGCAGTCCGGTGCTCAGTCGCTCGAGCCTCACGCTCAGGTTGGCGTTGGACGCCTTGAGGTGGCTCTGGGCGATGAGACTTGGGATGTTGCTGTTGATCTGAGCCATGGAGAATCCTCCGTGATTCTGTCCCGCGTTGTGAGTCCCGCGTTCGAGTCGTGCGCTGTGCGGGGGTGTTCCTCACCGCCCGCGTTGGTTCTTGATCCTGGTCTCTCTGCTCCGCCCTGTTCCTGCGTCCTCTGGTCCGGGCGTCTCCGCCATGTCAGGCGGTGCGTCGCTCGTCGGTCGCCGGGATCCGTGTCCGCGGCGTGGCCGGGGCGATGGGCCCTGGCGGGGCGTTGGACGCGCGTGACGCGGCGCCCTTCCTCCTGGCCGGCCCGGGGGAGATGGCCCGGGAGATGGCGTCGAGTTCGCCGTTGCCCAGGCCGTCGGTGACCCGGGCGGCCTGCTCGTTTTCTCGCCTGATCGCCTCGTACACCTCCTTGCGGTGTACGGCGATCTTGGTGGGTGCGGTGATGCCGAGGCGCACCTTGTCGCCCCGGATGTCCACGACGGTGATCTCGATCTCGTCGCCGATCATGATCGTCTCGTCGCGCTGCCGTGAAAGCACCAGCATGCGTGGGCTCCTTCCCGACCCGCACGGGGCGCGCCGCAGCGCGTCCTGAGCGGGAATGTCGATCCGCCGATCTGTTCCGCGGCACGGGGGGCATCGCCAGCGATGCCCTGTCGCGCCGGGGCGCGCCCGGCCTCCGTGCCGGCGGTGCGCCCAACTGCCGCCCGGGTGGCCGGGCGTCCTGATTGCCGGGCCGGTCGCTCCGACACGCCTGGCGGCGAGTGTTCGCGTCCGACCCGCGACTGACGAATCTCAGGCCGAGCGTGCCATCGCCGGCTCGCCGACCTGCATGAGCACGTGCCTGGTGGTCCAGCGCTTTTCGGCGAGCACGACCTGCTCGCCGCGCCGGGCCAGGGTGTTGACGATCAAGGGGCCCTGGAGGTTGCCCGTCAGGTTGTTCTCGATCTTGTTGACGATCACGAACACCTGGGCGTCGCTCAGGCTCTGGAGGCCCAGTTCGCCCATCTGCTCGGCCTTGATCGGCACCGAGTACTCGTTGAAGAAGAGCCCGGGGTCCGTGACGACAAAGGCCACGGCCGGGTCGTCGATGGACTGAAGCCAGAAGAACACGGCCTCGTCGCCGGGCTCCAGCAGGCAGAAGCGGGTGTGGTTGGGGAAGCCCAGCAGACCCTTGGCAAAGGTGATCACGCGGTCCTCCGCGATCTCCACCACCCCGAATCGACTCGTTCGCACAAGCATGGTGCGCTCCAGCAAGCGGCCTTCCTCCGATCACCCCCGGGCTCCCTGCCCGGGCGACGTCCTGTCCACACAGAGGCGACCGGCCGATGCGCCGCCCCGTGACCAGCAATCCGATTCGGGCGGGTTTCCCCGACCGTCCAAGCAACCGTCGGTCTGCCCCTTCGTGGCTTCGTGTTAGTTCAAGTAGTCCAGCAGCGACAGCTGGCTGCTCTGTGCCACCACCCGATACCCCGCGGTCAACTGCGTCTGCAGCAGGCTGAACCTCGACGCGGCCTCCGCGAAGTCCGAATCCCTCAGCGTGCTGCGGATCGTTTCGTCGAGCACCTGTCGGTCCTCCTCGCCCAGGGTCAGATCGGACACGCGCCGGTCGAACCCGCCGAACAGGCCACGCGTGCGCGTCATCGCGTCGAGCGTCCGCTCGATCTGCTCTCCCGCAAGTCCTATGCCAACCGTGTCGTTGTTCGCCAGAGCCTCGCGAAGATCGAGCAATGCCGTGAATGCGTTAAGGCTCCGGACCTGGGCCCGGTCCTGGCTGATGAGCGTCCCGGTCCCGGCGTCGTAGGACCGATCCAGCAGCCCCAGGTCCACCGCCGCTGGCGACCCGTTCCGCGCTCCGACCGACATCGGCCCCGTGATGGTGGGCTCCGACGTGTCCTGCCACAACTCGATCCCACCCGTGTCGGGCGAGAGGCGGGCCTCGAACGCGGTCGCCGGAAGCCCGGCCGTCACCAACTGCGGCCCGGCCTGGGCGTTGATGGCCGTCAACAGCGAGCCGACGGTAATGATGTCCGCGGGTTCCAGGTCAATGCTCAGGATGGTGCCGTCGCCCAGCGTGATGGCCAAGTCGACGTCGCGGGCAGGGTCCGGCTGGCCGGATACCGGGTCCTTGGCGTTGGTGACGATGCGGACGCCTCGGCCATCGTTGAACCCATCCAGACGGGTGCCGGAGGCGAAGGTGCGGATTCCCAAGGCCGTGGCCGTGCCCGCGCCGCCAACGGAGCCGTCGTCCATATCAAGGATTGAAAGCCCCTGGCCCGAGGTCGCGGCCAGTTCCTGCACGATGATGAGACTGCGGGTGTCCGGGTCGATCTCGACCCGCAGGCCCAGATTCTCGGCTTCGATGGCGACCTTGATGTCCTGAATGGATTCGGCGGCCGAAAGATCAACCACGCGAGAGAGGCCGCCGTTGGAGATGCGGATCGACCCGAGCGGCCCGCCCAAGCCGGCGGACCCGCCCAGAGACGACACGGGCGAGAGCATGGTGAGTTGTGGGGCCAGACCCAGGCCGGCTGCGGCGGTCGGGTTGAACGCGAGCGTGCCGCCGTCGGCCAGTCCGAGGTCGCGGGCGACGGTGGACGTGCCGATGTCGTTGAACTGGATCTCTGGATCGAGGGCGGGCGGCGTGGCCGCGGGCACGTCGATGGTCAGGCTGGTGCCTGTGATGGAAACGCCCGCGGGCCCGACCACATCCTCGCCCGTCTCGTCCTCATAGGCGAGCAGCGCGGCATTCAGGCGCTCGACCACGTCGCCGATGGTGTCGGCGTCGGTCAGGTCGATGCGGCGGGTCGCCCCGCCATTGATCGCAAACTCGAAATCCCCCACCGAGACGCCCAGGCCCTGGGCCCCGCCCAGGTCGGCCAAGCGCGTGTCGAGCGTCAACTGCGGGTCCAGGTTCACCGTCCCGACCACGCGACTCGTGGAGCCCACGAGCGGGTTGGTCTCCGAAAGCGAGAGCGGGATCGACTGCCCCGCGCCCAGGTCGGTAATCAGGCCATTGCCCGAGGCCCGGCTGCGGTAGCCACCCAGGAGTTCGACGACCGGTCGCTGGCCGGCCGCGCTGCCACCGAAGATGAACCCGGCGACCGTGTCCTGGTTGGCGTGGCGAAGCAGGCCATCGATCAGCGACTGCACGACCGCGGCCTGCTGGTCCCTCTCCTCGCTGGAGGAGCCGAAGTTCAGCTGCTCCTGGGCGATCTGCTTGCCCGAGAGCAGCAGGTCGTTGATCTGGGCGAGGGTCGAATCGATGACCCCCATTGCCGAGTCGGCGTGGGAGAGGTTGCGAAGCCGCTGCTCGGTCGCCTCGAGTCGCTCGTCGAGCGTGGAGATGGCGGCCGAGCGCACCGGGTCGTCGCTGGGGCGAAGGATCGAGCGGCCCGTGGACAGTTCGTTGTTCGTGCGGAACAGCGCGGCGTTGGTCCGCGCGAGGTTCGAGAGCGCAACCTGCGAGCGCAACAGGTTGGGAACGCGGCCGAGATTGGATGGGATGCTGGTCATTGGATGGTCCCTGGCGAGCCCGTTTCAACGCAAAGGACACGGAGTGCGCAAAGGGGACGATGGCGGCGGACCCGGCGAACAAACCGACGCGTGTCGCGAAGACCCGGGAGACTTGGGGACTTGTCTGGTTGCTTCATCATGCCGGGCTCCACACTCTGGCTCTCACTGCGGTGCTTCGCGCACTTGGCGAACTTCGTGTTGCGCCATGCCTCCAACGCGTCTAGATCAGATTCATCAGTTCCTGCAGCAACCTATCGGCCACGGCGACGAGCCGGGCCGCTCCCTGGTACTGGCGCTGGTAGTTGGTCAGGTTGATCGCTTCCTCGTCGATGGAGACCCCGCTGATCGACGCCTGCTGGGCCGACAGGCTCTCGCGGACGATGGTGCTGGCCTGGGTCGCGGTCTCGGCCGCCGACGCTTGGCTGGCGACGCTCTGGACCTCGTCCTGCCAGCGCTGCGTCAGGCTGCGGCCGCCGAGGGCGTCGAGCGCGGCGTTCCGCAGGTCGTTGATCGCCAGGGCCGTGCCGTTCTCGTTGAACGTGCCGTTGCTGGTGCGCCCGACCATGAGGCGTTGCGGGTCGGCGAGGAGCGACTCGCGCACGCCGATATCCTGGCCGTTGGTGCCCGTGAAGTATGTGTTGACGCCCAGCACCGCCAGTGCGCCCGACGAATCGTCGGCGAAACTGAACTCGAATCCCTCGTCGGCCTGCACGCGGAGGCGCCCGGAGGAATCGAACGACGCCCGCACGCCCGCGACGCCATCCAGCGACGCCCGGATGTTCTCGGCCGACGTGTCGTCCTGCGTGCCACGTCCCCCGGCGGCGTTCAGCCCGTCCAGGTCCACGTCAATACGCACGCGCCGTGTCGTGCTCGTCACCTGGTCCTTGACCTCGACGAAGAACCCCCCGTTTCTGGCGGCAAACGGCAGGTCCGCGAGGGTCGCGTTGGCCGGGTCGTTCAGGGCCAGCGTGCGATCGCCCAGGGCGATGCTCAGGGTGCCGGTCATGGACTCGAGCCCCGGTCGCGTCGCGCCCGTCGAGTGCAGCTTGTTGACCTCGAAGATCAGCTGCGTCGCCAGGTCGTCCAGCGTGGTGATCGTCGAGTTGATCGCCTCGCCGCGGCTGGTCAGCAGCGCGCCCATCCGCCCGCCGGTGAGGCTCAGTTCCCGCTGCTCAGCGCCCACCAGCACGCGGACCTCGAGCTGCTGGTCGACGACCTGGCGTTGGAGCGTGATGCCGCGGGCGTGCCCGCCCAGGACGATGGGCGTCGAGCCGACCAGCACGTTGACGGTGCCGTCGCCCTGCTCGACCGCGTTGACGTCCAGGAGCGTCGACAGCTCGCCGATGAGCGAGTCCCGCCGATCACGCAGCTCGTTGGCGATCCCGCCGCCGGATTCGGCGGGCGGGATCTGGGTGTTCAGGTCTGCGATCTGGCGGACGATGGTGTCGGCCTGCTTGGACAGGTCGGAGAGTTGGGTATCCAGCTGGTCGCGCTGCGTCACGAGGTCGCTGCGCATATTCCGCATGAACGACGCCAGGGCCGCCCCCTGCTGCACGACGACCGCGGAGGACTTGGTCAGGTTGGCCCGCTCGGACCAAGTCGAGAAGAACTGGCTGATCTGGGTCGAGAGGTCAAAGCCCGTCAACTCGTTGAGCGAGGTCTCGAGTGTTCCCAGCGTCGCGAGCTTCTGGCTCGACGCGCCCTCCTGGCCCAGACTCGTCCACAGCCGGCCCTGTAACGCCATGTCCACCTGCCGGCGCACGCCGCCAATCGAGACGCCCAGCCCCAGGCTCGTGTTCCCGACGCGCTGGCCCGCCAGCGGCGCGAGCGAGACCAGTTGCCGGCTATACCCCGGCGTGGCGGCATTCGCCATGTTGTTGCCGATGACCTGGATCGCGGTCTGGCTCGCCTGCAGCGCGGTCCGCCCGATGTTCATCGCGCCGGTCAGGCTCATGCGACTTCCCCAAGCCAAGAGTTCATCCACAAAGACACGGGGCACGCGGAGCAAGTCCCCAGCCGCACGTGCGAGGAGCCCGAGCGAGCGAGCCGCCGCACGCAACTTCTCGCGGCCTGCCGCTTCTCCGTGTCCTGTGTGGCTCCGTGGTTCATCTTCGTGGCTCTATCTCGACACGTCCAGCATCCCCACCGGTCGCGCCGCCACCTCGACGTAGCCGCGCCTTCCATACACGCCCGCCTCGCTCACCTTCGCCGAGACGCCCCGCATCAGCCCCTCCATGTGCCCGGCCAGCGACATCGCCGCCACGCCCAGGGCCGCCTGCTCGCGCTGGGCCGTGATCGCGACCTCGCGCACGCCCGCCGCCAGACCCGTCAACCGCTCTCGGGCGGCCGCGGGCACGCGCCCGAGCAACTCGCCCAGCGTCGGCCTCGTTGGCGATCGCCCAACAACCCGTGCGCCCAGCCGCACGCGCCGGTCCTCCAGCTCGCGCAGCTCCTGCGTCACGCCCCGGTGTTTCTCCAGCCCCACCTTGATCTTGCCCACATCCGCGCTCGAGATCGCGGCCCGATGCTCACGGATCGCCGCCAGCAGCCGCTCCTGGCACGCCCGCAGGTCCACCAGCAGCGACTCGACCTCGGCCTCGACCGCCTCTGGTGCAAGGGCCACCTGGCGAACGGCAGGCTTCAAGTTGGGCGCGAGCGCGGCACTCATCACCCCGGCACCCCGCAACCGGCGTGCCACCAGTCGTGGCCCCGCAGCCCCTACGGGCTCCCCGTCGAACGCCGGCGCAGGTCCGCCGCGATCCGCTCCACCAGCCCGAACTGGTGCGCTCGCACCATCCGGTCCGCCATCTGCGCGTCCATCATCGGACCCAGCGCCTTCTCCGCATCGGTCGGCCCAAACGGCGGGGCGGCCCGGTTCTGCGACCTGATCTCCTTCAGGATCGGCTGCAGAAACGTCGCCGCCACGAACTGCTCGGCCGCCTGCCTCGCCCGATCCCGCGTCTGTCCGGGGCGTGCCGTCTCCGGCGGCCCCACGCCATGCCGCCCCAGCGCGTCCAGAAACGCCCGCTGGCGATCGACGATTCCCGACGCCGGGAGGCGCACTCCAACCTCAACATTCGGCATTGACAAGCCAATCGCCCCGGATTCCATAGCCCCTCACTCTCGATGCCTTGTGGCCCCGCCAGCTCATGGCCCGTGCCTGGTGCCTGGTGCCCAATGCCTCCCCCACCGTCACTCCCCATCAATGATCAACTCCGCGTGCAACTGCCCCGCGTTCTTCAGTTGGTGCAGCACCGCAATCTGATCGCGCACCGGCACCCGCAGGCGATTCAGCGCATCCTGCAGGTCCTGCAGGCGTGCGAGCTGGCTCTCCCGCGCCCCCGTCGCCAGGCTCGACCACGACTCCGTGATCACCGCGGGGTTCGCCGGCGTCGGCTCCACCGCCGGCACCGTGATGTTGATCCGCAGTTCACCCACCGTGAACGTCACCGGGCTGATCCGCACATCCCCGGTCGCCACAATGGATCCCGTCCGCGTGTTCACCACCACCCGCGCCGGCAGCCGCAGCGTCGACAGATCGATCTGGATCCCCAGCACATCGGCCATGAACGGCGTCATCGCACGCCGCTCGGCCTCCGGCACGTCGATCCGGATCACCCGGTCGTCCACCGCGGTCGCGATGGCCGGACCCTCGGCGTCTGGCCGACCACGCAGCGAGTCGTTGATCCGCCCCGCGATCTCCGACGCGGCCGAATGCCCGGCATACTCGGGCTTCAGGATGATGTTGAACGCTGGCCCCTCCACGGTCGCGATCAGGTCGCGCACGAGCTGCGCCCCCTGCCGCACGATGCCGATCGTTGGCCGCTCCTGCTGCTCCACCACCACCTCGCCCCGGGCGAACGCGTACACGCCCTGGCCCGGCAACGGCCCCCGCAATGGCGCCACCAGCAGCGTCCCACCCGAGATATCGCTCGCGGTGTGGATCACCGAAATCCGCACGTCGAACACATCTCCCACCCGCCCGCCGCCAGCCGCGATGTTGCAGGTCACCATGACCAGGGCCGCCGACTTGCTCCGCGCCAGTTCTTCCAGATCAGGCACCGGGTCGCCCATGTTCCTCAGAACCTCGGCCACCACGCGGGCGGCCGGCAGTTCCTTGCCCGAATCGCCAGTCCCGGGCAACCCGATCACCAGCCCCAACCCGAGGATCGTCGTACGACTCTCCCCCTCCACCCGCACCAACTCCCGCAGCGTGTCCGCCCGCGAGAGCGACCCCGGCGCGAGCACCGCCAGCAGCAACCCGAACAGCGTCGCCAGCGGGCGGGCTGGCCGGTCGGGACGGCGCGCACACACGGCGGTCTCCTCGGCCGCGCCCCGCCGCACCCCTGCCTGCTTCGATTCAATCGCCGCCCCGCGCCGCGACGGCATCGCCCGCCCCGCCGCTCGCCACCGCTCGGCCGGCGATTCGCGCCCGGGCGCATCCATCCACGACTCCTGCGTGGTCACTGGCCCCGCCGCTGGCCCACCCATCTGCCCACTTCTCTGCCCAGTCATCCGCGCAACTTCTGCGTCCATCCGGCCTCCGGCGCGGCGAGATCAGTCCACACGCACGCTGGAACCGCATCGACGCAACCACAGTGCCATGGCCCACACTCTTCTCGAGTTCGGGTGGGCGGGGCTTTCCGGCCCCGGCCAGAGCGGCGAACCGTCCGGACCCTCGATGGATCTCATCCGGACACGGTTGCACCGAGCGGAACTGCCGAGTTCCCCAGACTCGCCGCCGAATCTGGACGGGCCGGAAAGACCGTCCCTCGCGATCATGCCCCACTGCCACCCCTGCCCTCCCC
>CAZHKB010000057.1:0-11944 GCA_964533405.1 uncultured Phycisphaeraceae bacterium
CCAGCAGCGGCGGCAACGCCAAGCGGGTGTCGGGGTTCTTGAAGCAGTTGTCGCTGCTGGTGAGCAGCGGAACGCCGGTGGTGGAGGCGCTGGGGGCGGTGGAACGCCAGACCCAGGACCTGGCGTTCAAGGCGATCGTGACGCAGATGCGCCAGCGCATTGAGGAGGGCGCGAGCCTGTCGGAGGCGCTGCGCGGGCATCCCGAGCACTTCGACGGCGTGGCGCTGAGTCTGGTGGCGGCGGGCGAGTCGGGAGCGAGCCTGGACAAGATGCTGCTTAGGCTCGCGACGATCCTGGAGCGGGCGGCCCAGGTCCGCGGGGCGATTATCGGCGCGATGGTGTACCCCACGGTGCTGACGACCGTGTGCATGGTCGTGCTGGTGGTGATGATCACAGTGGTGCTGCCGCGGTTCGAGGGGATGTTCGGGGCGATGAACACGCGCCTGCCGGCGTCGACGGAGGTGCTGCTGATGATCAGCAAGTTCCTGCGTGCGTACTGGTGGGCGGTGGGGGGTGGGCTGATCGCGTCGGTGACGGGGCTGGTGTTCTACCTGAAGACGCCCGGCGGACGCTGGCGCAAGGACCTGGTGCTGATCCACATGCCGCAGCTGGGGAGGTTGAACCGGTCGTTCGTGACGGCGAGGCTGTCGCGCATCCTCGGGTTGCTGGTGGAGAGCCACGTGCCGATGCTGACCGCGCTGGACCTGACGCGACGGGCGACGGGCAACGCGATTTACTCGGAGTTGCTGGCGCGGGTGCAGTTGTCGGTCGAGCGCGGTGAGCAGATCAGTTCGCACCTGGGCGAGGGCGGGCTGGTGTCGGCCGCGGTGTGCGAGGCGGTGCGGACGGGCGAGAACACCGGGCGCCTGGGCGACGTGCTGACCAACATCGCCGAGTTCATGGACCGGGAGAACGAGATCGTCATCCGCTCGCTGACGAGCATCCTGGAGCCGGTGATCCTGCTGGTGATGGGCGTGCTGGTGGGCGCGGTGGCGATCAGCATGTTCCTGCCGCTGTTCGACCTGGCGGCCTCGACGGGGGGTGGATGATGCTTGGTGGTCGAGGCGTGTCGCCCATCGGGCTGGACCTGGGTCGGCAGGCGATCAAGGCGGTGCAGTGGGCGGGCTCGGCGGGTTCGCCGCGGATCGTGGCGTCGGCGCGGATCGCGCGGACCGACGAGTCGGCGATCCCCACGCTTGAGGAGTCGTCGCGATTGGCCGAAATCCTGTGGCGGCGCGGCTTCCAGGGACGGCGCGTGGTGGTCGGGGTTCCCGAGTCCTCCTCGCTGACTGCGGTGGTGGAGGTGCCGCCGGCCAACGCGGGGGCTCCGGTGCGCCAGATCGCCGCGGGCGAGCTGGCTCGCCTGCACGGCACAAACGTGGAGGACCTGGAGACGGATTCGTGGATGCTGCCGGCGGCGGGGTCCAAGGGACAACGCCACGAGGCCGTGGCGGTGGGGGTGCGCCGTGGGGAGATGCTCGCGCTGCTCGACTCGCTGCAAGCGCGGGACGGGGCGGGGTTTGAGGTCGTGGCGGCGGATGCGTCGGTGTGCGCGCGGGTGCGGGCGGCAACGCTGGGGCTGCGGACGATCACCGAGGCGTGGGCCCTGCTGGACATGGGGTGGTCGTCGTCGCGGCTGAGCGTGGTTCACGACAGGCTGATCATCTATGACCGGGCATTGCCGGACTCGGGGATGGCGCACCTGGAGTTGAGGTTGGAGCAGGATTGCGCGCTCAAGCCCGAGGACATCCGGTATGTGCTGGGCCAGACGGCCGGGGCCGCGCCGCGTCGGGTCTCGGGCGCGTGGCAGGGGGCGATCGGGACGTACACGGGGATTCTGGCGGGGGAGGTGCAGGACTCGCTGCGGTACCTCGCGCTGCATCGTGGGATTGCGATGCCCAGGATGATCGTGCTGACGGGCGGAGGCGCGGAGTCGGCGCCCGTGCTCGAGCACCTCTCGAAGGCGATGGATGGCATGAACGTGACGCCGGCACCGCCGGCGCGACCGGTGCAAACGGACGATCCGGGGGCGGCTGGCGGGGCGGCCCCAGCCGCGGGATCGGTGGCGGCGAGCCATCCGACGGCGCGGAGGCAGAAGTTCGCCGCACCGCCCGCGCTGTGGACGGCGCTGGGGCTTTCGCTGTGGGCCGCCTGATTCGACGGAGACACGTGTGAAACAAGGGATCAACCTCATCCCGTCGTCGATCCTCGCGGCCCGAGCCCGTCGCTCGCGCCTGCGCGTGTGGATCGGGGTACACACGCTGCTGCTGGCGGGGGCAGGGGCCGCGCTGGTGTTGGCGAGGCCACGGACGGATGGGCTGGTGGAGCGGCTGCGCCGTGAGCACGGGGAGGCGCGGACGCTGCTGGCGGCGAGCCAGGAGGAGTTAGCCGGGACGGTGGAGCGGTTGCGCGAGGCTCGGATGAGGCAGGCGGTGGCGCAGCGGATCGGGGCCAGGCCCGACTTCTCGGGCCTGCTGCAGACGCTGTCGCAGCAGCTCGATGCGCGGGCGCAGCTGGAGCAGGTGCTGATCGCGCCGTTGATCGTCGAGCCCGAGGCACCCAAGCCGTCGGCGCAGATGGCGGACGGGACGCCGCCCGCGGCGGGCGGGCCCCCGTCGCCGCCGCTCGCGGTGCGAGAGGAGTACCAGGTGATGATCTCGGGCATCGCGACCAGCGCGGGCGTGGCGTCGGAGTACCTGCTGCGCCTGGACCGCACGGGCTACTTCTCGGGCGTACACCTGGCGTCCACTAGCCCGAGGCAGATCGGCGAGGCGCGTGCGGTGGAGTTCCAGATCATCGGGGTGCTGGGTCAGGCCCGCCTGGCCGATGCCCAGCCCACACTGGCCGAACCTTTGGAGCCCAATCCATGAAGCCCCACTGGCGGGCATGGCGAGAGGACGCTGGCGGGGTTGGCGTGATCGCGCTGATGGCGGCGGCGTCGTGGCTGCTGGTGGTGGAGCCCGGTGCGGATGCGCGCCAGCAAGCGCTGGGGCTGCGTACGCAGACCGATTTGGTGCAGAGCCAGGTGGCGATGGTGCAGGCCCAGTCGCGGACGGCCGAGGGCGACTTGGCGGCGGCGTCGGCCCAGGCGGGTCCGGCGCGTCCCCTCCGGCACCCGACCGAGTTCAACGGGCTGCTGGCGTCGCTGAACCGGGCCGCGCTGGAGTCGGGGCTGGCGCTGGATCAGATTCGGCCCGGGGCGGTGGATCGGACGCTGGAGACGAGCAAGCACCGGATCACGCTCGCGGGGCGCGGGACGTACCCGGCGGCGGTGGCCTACCTGCTGGCGATCCGCGACCAGTTCCCGGACGTGACGGTGGTCGCGCTCTCGGCGCGGCATGGGGGAGAGGCGGACGACCACGCGGCCCTTCTTTCGCTCGAGCTTGCCTGGCACGCACAGCCCGACCCCAAGCCAACACGAAACGCCAACTGAACTTGCGGATCGCGCCCTGAATGCGACTTTGCGTGGTAATGAAGGTTACCGCAAAGCATCTGGCGTATGGCTCGGTCCTGGGTGTGGGCGCGGTGGCCCTGCTGCTGGACTCGGCCTTTCCCCCCGCCAGCGCGGCGGCGGCCTACGAGGCGCCGGTGAGCGAGGCGACCGCGATCGCGTTGGCCAGCGCGGTGAGCGCGTATGCCATGCCGCTGGACACGGGTCTGGCCCCGCTGGCCAACCACCTGGCGGAGCGAAACCAGAGGCACGCGGTGCCGGTGGAAGACACGCGGGACGCGTTCGCGTTCGATGGCCAGGCGTGGGGCGTGGAGAAGACGCCCGAGCCGCAGGACGACGCGATCGGCACCAACACCCAGTCTGACCTGACGCTGACGGCGATCATGGCCAACGACGGCGTGGGGGTGGCGGTGATCAACGGCATGATGGTGCGGGTGGGCGACCACGTGCGGGGGGGGTATCGCGTGGCCTCGATCAAGCCCAGGTCGGTGGTGCTGGACCTGGACGGGCACACGCTGGTGCTGGGGATCCGCGAGGAGCGCTGACGGAGGCGACGCCGATCACCGGACATGATCCGATGCTCGCTGGTTCTCGGTCCCCTGGGCGCGAGTTCAGACCCAGCGGGTGGGCAACGCTCTCAAGCGCGTGGTGAACGGTGCCGATGTCTCTCCCGGCGTGAACGGTCGCCCGGGGACGTGTGGACCCCGGAACCCGCTCGCCAGCCAGAAGCCAGCGAGGATCCATCAATGCTTCGGAAGGCACGTGCGTTCAGCCTCGTCGAGCTCGTCATCGTGGTTGTGATCCTGGGCATCATCGCGGCGATCGCGATCCCGCGGATGAGCCGTGGCGCGCAGGGCGCGGTGGAGTCTCGTCTTCGCAGCGACCTCGCGGTGATGAGAAGCGCGATCAACCTCTACGCCGCTGAGCACAACGGGACGTTCCCCATCGTGGGCAGCTTCACGGCCCAGCTCACCGGGTACACCGACATCGACGGTGGCACGAGCGCGACCAAGACCGGCCTGTTCATCTACGGCCCGTACATCGAGGCCATCCCGACGCTGTCGGTCGGCTCGAACAAGGGCAATTTCGGCGTCGCCGTGAGCACCGGGCCGACCGTCGGCTGGCTGTACATCGGGGGCAGCGGGACGATCACCCCCAACCTGCCGGTGGGCGAGCTGGACTCGACGGGCGTGCCCTACCTGAACTATTGAACGTACGTGGGCGGCGAGGCCGCGAGGGAAGCGGTCGCGGCCGAGGACGCGGAGATCGACTGAATCACCTCCAGGCGGCCCCGGCAGATGACCGGGGCCGCCTTCCATGACAGGCTCCATGACCAAGCGGAAGTCCAACCCGATTCTCGAAGTGCGGCGCGGACGCCTGTGCCGCGCGGGAGGCCGCCGCCGGAGCGGAGTGACGCTGATCGAACTGGTGATCGTGGTGACGATCATGGGCATTATGGCGGCGATCGCGGTGCCCAGGTTCGCGGGCGCCTCGGCCCGCCGGAACCTTGAGGTGGCGACGCAGCGGCTGCTGGCCGACCTGCGGCACACCCAGCAGTACGCCCTGGCGACCAGCTCCAGCCACTATGTGGCGTTCAACACGGCCACCGAGACGTACACGGTGGACGCGCCGAGTCCGGCCGGGTCGGCGGCGTCATACTCGGTGAGGATGCTCGACCCGCCGATGCGAACCGGAGTTGTGTCGACGACGCTGGCCTCCGGGCGGGCGGTCTTCGACGGGCATGGGCTGATCGAGGTCTCCGGCGTGGTCGTGATCTCCAGCGGGCCTTACACCAGAACAATCACCTTCACCGCGGGTCGCATGGCAATCGATCCCGGGACAACTGGGGGCTAGCCGCGATGGGGCGAGTGCCTGAGCAACTGGGCCATGAATCGCGGGGCGGGCGTGCTCGCCGGCGGGCGGTGACGCTCATCGAGATGGTGGTGGCGTTGTCGCTGACCACGATCGTGGTGGCGGCCGCGACATCGGTGATGGTCGTGGCGAGCCGTGCCCTGCCCAGGCCGACGGACTCGGTGGTGCGCGCGACGACGGCGACGATGGCGCTGGCGATCTTCGAGTCCGAAGCGCAGACCGCGCTGGCGGTGGGCGCGACGGACGCGATGATGGCGCTGCGGATCCCGGACCGCAACGCCGACGGCGTTCCCGAGACAATCACCTACAGGTGGGGCGGCGTGCCGGGCGATCCGCTGATCCGTGATGACGGCACGGCGCAGACGGTGGTTGAGAACGTCCAGAACATCGCGTTCGGGTGGTCCATGGCCCGTGGCAGTCCGACGCGGGTGGGCACGTTGTTCATGACGCTCACGCTGGACCGAGGGCTCGTGCTGCGATCGACGGTGCGCCTGCCCGCCGAGCCGGAGAACTCGCTGTGAACACACGCGGCTATGCCCGGCGTGGTCTGGCCCTGGTCGAGGTAATCGCCTCGATCGCGATCCTGGGGATCCTGATGACCGCGGTGCTGCGATGCGTGGGTGCGGCGGCGGTCGGGCGCACGCGGACGATCGAGCGGATCCAGGGCTCGGCCCTGGGCGAGAGCCTGATGAACGAGACCCTGTCGCAGGGCTACACCGACACCACGCCGGTGGCGGCGGCGCTGAACGTCAACATCAACATCCTCGGGATCAGCGTGACGCTCACGACCCCCGGCGGCAGCCCGTCCCGCTCGGCGTTCGACGCGGTGGACGACTATGACGGGTGGACGGCGTCGCCGCCGATCGCGCGGGACGGGTCGGTGATTCCGGGGTATACGGGCTGGCAGCAGCGCGTGGCGGTGGAGTTCGCGACGCTGGCGACGCCAAACGGCGCGGAGGCGGGCGCCGACACCGGGCTGAAGCGGATCACTGTCATCATCACGCGGGACGGGCGTGAGATCAGCCGGATGGTCGCGCTGCGATCCAGTGCGTGGGAAGGAGCGCTGGACGCGCGATGAGCCGGAAGCCATCCATCTCGAACGTGCCGGTCGTGGCGCCGGGTGGGCCATCAGGTGCGCCACCGACTGAAGCCGGCTCGGCGGCTTTCGCCGGTGCGAACTCCCGTGCGTGCCCGACAGCACGCTCACGCCGCGCCCACTCGCACCGCGCGGGCCCGTCGAGCCGGTCCGGCTCAGAGGGGCGTCATCCAAAGCGGGGCACGGTGTATGTGCTGGTGCTCACCGCGGCGGCCATCGCCACGGCCGCCGGGCTGGGCGGGATCTACATCCAGCGGACAAACCTTCGTGCGGCCCGCGCCGCCGCGGACATCGATCGCGCCCGCGTGCTGGCGGCGTCGGGCCTTGAATACGCGCTCGCCCGTGTGAACGCCGACGCGAACTGGCGGACCACCCTGGGCACGAGCAACTGGTTCAACGCCGTGGTCGGCCCGGGCACCATGACGGTGGCGGTGTCAGACCCCGTGGACGCGGACATGGTCGACTCGATTACGGACCCCATTCTGGTTTCGTCCACGGGCACGGTGGGCACGGCCAGCCAGACGCTGGCGGCCACCATCGACATGATCCAGGTTCCCCGCACCGCGCTCGCCTGCGGCTCCTACGCGCGCTCGTCGGTGGCGCTTAACGTCGCCGCGTTCACCAGCGACGGCCCGATCGCCACCGGAGGCAACATGACCGCGGTGCTCGCCACCGTCAACGCCGACGCCGAGGCCGTTGGCACCGTCGCCGGCATGACCTACAACCGCCCGCAAGCCTCGGGCGCGACCCCGCGGACCTTCCCACCCGCCACCATCGCCGACACCTGGGCCGCCATGGGCGGGTCGACCATTCCCTACGCCTCGATCCCGTCACGCCAGCTCGAGCGAATCCTGGTCGCGCCGAGCACCACGGTCCTGGGTGCGCCCCAGAACGCGACGGGCCTGTACGTCATCGACTGTGGCAACAGCCCGCTGATCATCCGCGACCTGCGAATCTACGGCACGCTGATCGTCCTGAACTGCACGGACCTGCGGATCACCGGCTCGGTCCGCATCGACCCCATCACGGCGGGCTATCCCAGCCTGATTGTCGAGGGGCCGCTCACGCTCGGACTCTCGACCAGCAACCTGAGCGAGGCAACCATCAACGTGAACCTCAACCCCGCCAGCGTGCCGTGGGCAGGGACGACCAACAACAACAAGACCGGCACGTATCCGTCCGGGATGACAGGCATCGTGCTCGCAACGAGCGACGTCACGGTCTCCAACACTTTCAATCTGACGGGCTGCCTGATCAGCCTGGACGACATGACGATCGGGGCGGCCACCAACGTCACGACCAACCCGGTGCTCACCACCAGTCCCGCCCCCGGCTTCTCCACCATCGTGCCGACGCTGGCCGCCACCGGCGTGCGGCGCACGGTGAACTGAGCGAGTCGTCCGCGGCGCGGGACTTCGGGCTTCTCAATGCCGGGCGGCGATCGACACCGGTGCGCCGCACTCGGCGACCAACGCCACCAGCGACAGGTCCGCGCAAGCCGCCACCAGCAGCGCCCACAGCACGAAGCACGCGGTCTCGTGGTTGGTCATCGTCGCGGGCAGCAACCCGGGCCAGCCACGCCGCCGCCCGTCCGCCTGACCCGACCCCAGCGCCCGCAGACGCCGCGCCAGCGTGTGGCGAGACGACATCGCCACCCCCGCCAACCCCGGCCCGAGCGGGAATCGCCCGCCGGACGCGTATCGCGCCAGCAGCGAGCCGTACGCCCCGCGATCGCACGCGCCATACACCACGATCTCGTCGCAGATGATCTCGCGCAGCAGACGCAGCTCGCGGGCGGCCAGAACAGCGGGTTCCACCACATCTACGCGCCCACCGTCTGCACGCCAAGCTCCGCGAGACAGTCCCGCCGGCGCCCGTGGGCCAGTTCGTGGGTCAGCACGGCCCAGAGGTCGTGCTCGTCCGCGCCGGCCAGGTCCGCCGGCAGCAGCACCGCCGGGTGCAACACGCCGGTGGCGAGTGGCATCCGGCAGCGGCGCGAGAAGACGATCTCGGGCATCCGATGCAGCCCGACATGGGCCGCGGCCCGTCGAACCAGAGGCCGGTGGCGCCCATCGGGGCGGTCGCCGGTCCAGATCATGGCGCTGACGGCGAGCCAGCCGACGACAAGTCGCAGGGCCAGGCAGGCCGCCCCGACCGCCCACGCCAGCCCGATCGCGCCCACGACCCAGTCTGAGGTGATGCGGTCGCCCAGGGAGATGACGCCGGTGCCCAGACGCGCGAGCAGACCGATCACGAACGCGACGCCGACCGCGAGCACGGAGAGCAGCAGCACGAAGTGGCGGTCGCGGGTCGGGTCATTGGGGCTGGTTCGCACGGCGGCGACCACGCTGCCCAGCACGGCGGTCACCAGCGACAGCCCGAGCAGGTTGGGCAGCATCGGGCGCACCGTGTCGAGCAGGGCGGGCAGGGTCATGGCTTGCGCTCCGATCCGGGTTTGCCGAGCCGTGCGTCGAGTCGTGCGTCGAGCAGGCGGCGGAGCTCCTCGAGTTCCTCGCGGTCCAACTCCCTGGGCTCGGCCAGGTGGACCGAGACGGCCGACAAAAGCCAGCCGCCGAAGAACACGTCCACGACGCGCCGAAGCGCGGCCACGCCCGCCCGATGGCGGGCCTGGGCCGCCCGGTACACCGTGGTCTTGCCGTCGAACTCCTTGCGAACCAGCCCCGCGCCCGTCAGGGTGCCCAGCATCGTGCGCACCGCGTTGGTGGTGGGGGGGTCCGGGATCGCCGCGGTCAGCCCCCGCTCGGAGTCGCCCCGGTTCCCATGCCCACACCGGCATCCGCCTCGCTCTCCGCACCGGCGCCAGAGCCGCCGCCGGACCCGGCCTGCGCGTTCCGCTCCAGGAACCCCAGGAACGCGTCGGTTTCCATCGCCCCCTCGTGGCGATCGACCTGTCTGCCATCCCGCAGCACCATGATCGTGGGAACCGCCATGACCCGCAGCGTCCGCGCGTCGTCGCCCGCCCGGTCCACGTCCAGGTAGACCGCCTCGAAGCCCTCGCCAATGGCCGCGGCCACGTCGCCCCGCGACAGCGTGTTCGCCTTGAAGCCCCGGCAAGGCGGGCACCACGACGCGGTGGCGTACACCAGCACGGGCCGCCCGGTCTGGGTCGAGCGTGCCAGCGCGTCATCAAGCGTCAGGCCCGCGCTGAAAGCGGCCAGTTCGCTCGGCGGGATGTCCTTGACCGCAGTCGCGCTGGACCGCCACCACACTATCGCGCCGAACACGAGGACGAAAACGACGCCAAAGACGAAGTTGCCGCGGCTGGGGGTGATGTGACTCGGAATCGCCATGCCAGACTCCATGAACGCGAAGATGAGCGGACCAGTGAGCGGGCGCCACCAGACCGCGGGGCTTTGGCCGCTCGATTGGTGAGAACGCCACGAGTAACCCCGGACGCCAGCGTCCGCGCGTCCAACCACCAGAAATCCCGCCCAGGTCGGCGTCGGACTCGTGGTACCCTGTCAACTCCCACAGCCACCAGACTCTTCGCGCCCTTCGCGGACTTTATGCACTTCGCGGCCTTGGCCCACTTCGCGTTCCACGATCACACCGATCCCACGCCTCTCACCCTAGAACTCGAACGTGATCGACCCCCCGATGAACGGCGTCGCATCCGCCTCGGAGTCCAGCACGCTGTCCCCATCCGCATCATCGAACTCATACTCCTGCGCCAGGCTCACGCCGCCCTCCACTCGCAGGATGATGTGCTCGGTGATGCCCCAGTTGACGCCCAGGATGATGTCGACGCGGGAGTCGGTGGCGATGCCGTCGACGATCGGGCCGTCGTCGTCCAGGCGGAACTGGCGGCGGTCCCAGGCTCCCGTGAGCGAAAGCCCCAGGTCGGGCTGGGGCTGCCAGGTGAGGGTCGCGCCGAGCACCCGCCCGGCCGCCGCCGGGCCGCCGCCCGCGGACAGGATCCAGTCGTCGTGGGGCTGATAGAACACGGTGAAGATCGGCACCACCAGCGTGTCGTCGTCGAGTTGGGTGGAGACCCCCACGCCGCCCCCGAGCGAGAGACGCTCGCTGAACCGGTAGCCGATGCCGCCGAACGCGCGCCCGGTGACCGCGTCGGACACGTCGGCCCCCGACTCGCCGGAGATCCGCCCGCCGCCGCCGACGAAGTACGTCCAGTGGTCCCCGAGCCTGCTCGACCACGTCACCCCGAGCCCGGCTTCGAACGCCTCGGACAGCAGCTGGTTGTCCTCCTCGAAGATGCCGGTGCCGTCGAAGTCGTACGCCGAGAACGTGAACTCACCCGCGAACGTGATCGTCGACACGCTGCCCACCGGGATGTCCAGCGAGGCCAGCGCGCCGAAGCGCGACACCGCCACGTCGCCCGTGTCGGTCGCGTCGTCGTCCAGGTCGGTGGAGAAGTAATGCAGGGCGCGAGGGGCGAGGCGGAACACCGCCGACCGCCCATCGCCCGCGGGCGCCCCATCGGCGAACTCCTCCTGAGCAGGCTGGGCCACCGCGACACCGGGCATGACGAGCAGGGCAAGCAGGCTAAGGATGCGCATCTCGGGTTCCTGGGCGCTCCGGACCCGTGGGGGGAGCGGCCACAGCGTATCCGCGTTCGGGGTCTCGGGAGTGCTTGGGCCTGGCTCCCATCACCCGAGGGCCGTCCTGTGGCTCGGCTGATCCAACCCCAGCCGACCCCCGCTGGGCATCCCCATCGTGGTGTACCTGCCCCACGGCGCTTCTGCGATCGCCCCGCACTCCACGCCGCGAGCCTTCAACCCCCCGACCTCGCCCTCGACATCATCGCACATGAGCCACAGCACCGCACCGAACACTTCGCCATTTCGCCATTTCGCCACTTCGTGGCGACTCCCCTCAGCACCCCTCCACGAACAACCCCAGGTAATAGAAGAAGTCGTCGTTGTTCACGATCCCGTTCGCCACCCCATGCCGCGGCGAGCCGGGCAGGGCGCCCGTGGTCAGGTCCGCCACGAACTGATCGCCCGCCGCGAACCGCGACAGGAAGAAGAAGAAGTCGTCGTTGTTCAGCACCCCGTTGGGCACGCCGTACCCCGCCTGCCCCGCCACGGCCCCCGTCGTCAGGTCCCCGTGGCACCCGTCGTTGCGATGCAGCAGCACCACGTCCTCGAGCTCATCGATCAGCGCCAGGTCCATGTCCTGGTCGTTGTCGGTGTCGAAGAACAGGGCGCACGACCCGGCCTGCGGCGCATCCACCTCGCGCAGGAACGTGAACGTCCCGGCCCCGTTGTTGGTCCAGAACTGGAAGTCGCCGCTGAAGGCAGAGATGTTCCAGTCCAAATCCCCGTCGCCATCCAGGTCCGACAGGTCCGTCGCCAGCGGGAACGAGTCGGTCGCGACCGTCGCCGGCGCGCCCAAAAGGCCCGTCCCGTCGTTGAGAAGCCTCGCCCCGTTGTTCTGGCTGCTGTTGGCCCCGACCACGTCCACATGCCCGTCGCCGTTGAGGTCGCCCACCGCGATCTGCCAAGGCCCGCCGCCCGCCACAACCGTGGGCATGAGTGAGAACC
>CAZHKB010000058.1:0-1297 GCA_964533405.1 uncultured Phycisphaeraceae bacterium
ACAAGCACAGCGTGAGCCCCCGTTACCATGTGCCATGAGCCGCGGCTCCGGGCACCCGGCGTGCCCGCCGCGTGCGGAGGCGCCCTCACTTGGTGCCCAACGGCGATTCCGCGGTCGCGAGCGCCGATTCCCGGTCGACCTCCGCGTGCGCCGCCAGCCAGTGTTCCGCATCCAGCGCCGCCTGGCACCCCATCCCCGCGGCCGTGATCGCTTGGCGATACCGGGCGTCGGCCACGTCGCCCGCGGCGAAGACCCCCTCAATGTTGGTCGCGCTCGACCTCGTCCGCAGCACGACGTAGCCCTTCTCGTCCACGTCCACGCCCGCGCCCTTGAGGAACCCGGTCGCCGGCGTGTGCCCGATGGCCGCGAACAGCCCGGCCACTTGCATGGTCGACTTCCCGCCCGTCACCGTGTTCTCGAGCGCCAGGCCCGAGACCTTCTCGTCGCCGAGCACGTCGATGACCTTGGTGTTCCACAGCACCCGCGCGTTGGGGCGGGCCATGAACCGCTGCTGCATGATCTTGCTGGCCCGGAACGAGTCGCGTCGGTGGATGATCGTGACCTCGGACGCGAACTTGGTCAGGTAGGTCGCCTCTTCCATGGCCGAATCGCCCCCGCCGACCACGGCCACCGGCTTGTTCCTGAAGATGGGCAGCGCGCCGTCGCACACCGCGCACGCCGAGACCCCCCCGCCGATCATCGCCAGGCGCATCTCGTTGGGAAGCCCAAGCCAGTTCGCTATCGCTCCGGTCGCCAGGATCACCGACTGGGCCAGCACCTGCTCGCCCTTGCTCGTCTTGAGCACGAAAGGCCAGCGCGAGAAATCGCACGCGACGATGTCCTGCGGAATCACTTTGGTCCCGAACCGCTCGGCCTGCTTCTGGCACTCGGCCATCAGGTCAGGCCCCTTGATCCCGTGGTGGAACCCGGGGAAGTTCTCCACTTCTGTCGTCAGCATGAGTTGCCCGCCCGGCAGCACGATGCTAGGCGTCTGCTTGGGCACGCCAATGTAGACCACCGGCTCGAGCTGGGCTCGGGCGGCGTAAATAGCTGCGGTCCAGCCCGCAGGCCCGGATCCGATGATGACGACGCGGTGGGGGGAGGGAGTCACGCCGAAGTCCTCAGTCCTTGGTCCTCAGTCCGTTAGGTCGGGCTGAGGGCAGTCGGGAAGCGCGGGCGGGAACACCCCGCGCGAGTTGCTCAATGTGTGTACGCTCGATTCGGCTTCTCTCTTCCGGACTTGCCACTCCCGAACCTCAGGAATGAGGAATGCGGACTGAGGAATGCGGACTGAGGA
>CAZHKB010000058.1:1397-11943 GCA_964533405.1 uncultured Phycisphaeraceae bacterium
TGCGGACTGAGGACTGAGGAATGAGGACCAGTCCTACTCCAGCAGCCCCTCCTGCCGCAGGTCAATCCGCAGCAGCGAGATCACCGGCGGCCAGATCAGGTAGTCGCCCTGCACCGCCTGCGGGTCGTCCGACACGAACCGCGCCCACTCCTTGCTCCGGTTCGGGCCCACGCTGTACAGCACGAACTGGTCGTTGCGAAGGTTCAGGCTGAAGTTCGCGTCGCGGGCCACCACGCTCATCTCGTGCGGCCCGCCGCCCTGTGCCCCCGTGTCACGCATCGGCACGAAGTACTCAAACGGAGGCGTCCGGACACGCCCGCGATCCGGGTTGTACGGGTCGGCCTCCAACTCGGCCGTCCACCGCGGGCGAATCGACGCCAGCGTGGGTGGAAAGTTCGTCACAGACTGGTAGAAGAAGCCCACGATGCCCAGGGC
The DNA here is from genome assembly GCA_964533405.1 of uncultured Phycisphaeraceae bacterium. Taxonomy (GTDB): domain Bacteria; phylum Planctomycetota; class Phycisphaerae; order Phycisphaerales; family UBA1924; genus JACKHA01. The sequence goes on from CAZHKB010000058.1 coordinate 1,833, forward strand.
TGTCCGCGTTCCCGCGGCCTCCGCCCGCAGTTGCTGGCGCATCGCGATCAGCACCGTCGCGTCGTCCATGGCCGCGTCGATGACCGCCATGCGCGAGTTCCCGTCCGCCTGGGCGAACGCGGGCGGGGTGTTGTGCCGCTGCTCGAACGGGTCGAGGCGCCAGCGGGCGTCGAAGTCAGCGGCGATCGTCGCCAGCAGAGCCTCGGTCTGGGTCCGGTTGGCGTGCCCGTCGGCCGCACCGCTCCACCGCGCCGCCTCGGAGAACAGACGCAGCGGCCGCTCGTTGGAGCCTACCGCCGCCATCGCGCTCGAAAACGCCCCGGCGTTCAGCTCGCCCGTCCGATCGAACACCCGCCCGATCAACTGCTCGACCGCGATGCGATCGGCCCGGGGCAGCGTCAGGCGCTCCAGCCCGACGATCTTGCGGTCGTCCAGGCGCGCGATCGCGGCCAAAATCTGCTCCAGCCGCAGAGCTTTGTCCCCGCGCGAGTCGGTGTACGCCACGTCACGGATCCGCTCAAAGGCGTCCATCATCTGCGAGTAGCCCCACAAGGCCTCCCGCATGAACGCGCGGTCGGCCATCTGTCGGGCGAAGAACAGCCAGTCCGTCAGCACGTCCAACGCGCCCGCCACGTCGCCGGCGGCCGCCCGACGCGTCGCCTCCACATGCACCAGGCACGCCATATCGTCCAGTTTCGGCATGTACCCGAACGTCGCGGCCGAAAGGCTCGGCGGGTCGCCCAGTTCGGTGTACATCCCGCGCGCGATCAGCGCCCGGGACACGCCAGGGCCGTACGCCTGGCCGAAGGCCATCGCCGTGCGTGCGTCCTCGCCCTGGGTGATCTGGTCCAGCGCCTCAAGCACCGCGACCTGCGGCTCGCCGGTCGCCCACGACTCGGCCCGGTCCCAGTTGCTCGAGCCCGCCGGCAGCAGCATCGACTGCTGCAACTCATCGGCCCCGATCGGCGGCTGCTCCAGTTCGGCCAGCACCGGCAGCAGCACCAGGTCGCTCCGCTGCGACTCGGCGATGCTGGAATAGAACGCGTTCACACGCTCCACCGGCCCCTGCCCCAACGCGACTGGAGCCACCGAAAGGAGAGTGAAGGCGACCAAACGGCGAGCGGCCCATGCGGCGGCCCGCCGGTCCTGCGCGGGAGGAGTGTTCATTGACGCATGGTAGCCCAAATCACGCGAGATTGCACTGCTCCCTGCCGCGCGCGGGAGGTGTCGCCCAGGCTCTGCGATGGCGACGCAGGGGGCAGGCGGACCCGCCATTGACCCCAAAGTGAAAACACGCCCCGTCATCACGGAGCGTGCTGATGATTCACTCGCAACTCTCCCCACCGGCCTCCCAGCGCCTCGCCCACCGCCCTCGCACGCGGCCGAGAGGGGAGATTACGCCCGATCCGCGTCCGTGAACCGGAACTTGGCGACCATCCCGGGGGCCACCGCTGGCTCGGCCACCTCGAACGCGTCGGGCGCCGGGCGGAAGAAGCGGGACGGGCGATCGTCCTGGAAGCGCTCGTTGAGCTTGGTCAGGGCCTCATCGACGATCTGGCGGACGCGCTCCCGGCTGATCCCCACTTCCTCGGCGATCTGCTTCAGGGTCAGCGGCTCCTGGCCATCCAGCCCGAATCGCAGACGCAGAATCCGTGCCTCGCGCTCGTCGATCGCTTCCAGCAGGTTGCGGAGAATCTTGAGCTCGTCGGAGCGAAGGGTGCGATCCTCGGGGGCGGCCCCGCGGCTGTCGGCGATGATGTCACCCAGGCCCACCATGCCGTCGGCACCCATGCCGCCCTCCTGGGCGGGAGTCTTGAACGCGCGGACTGCACGCCGGATAATCCGGACCTTGCGGAGGGGCAGGTTCATCTTCTCGGCGAGCTGCTCGAGGGAAGGCGGGTAGCCGAGCTCGGACTCAAGGGTGCGGCTGGCTTCCTTCCACTTGGCCACGAACTCGACCATGTAGGCCGGGATATGGACAGGCTGGGTCGCGTTGATGAGGGCCCGCTTGATGGCCTGCTTGATCCACCAGGAGGCATAGGTCGAGAAGCGGGCTCCCTGGGCGGGGTCAAAGCCGTCCACGGCCCGAAGCAGGCCAATATTGCCCTCTTCGATCAGGTCCTGGAGCGTGAGGCCCCGGCCCATGTAGTTTTTGGCGATGGCGACGACAAGGCGAAGGTTCGCACGGATCATGCGATCGCGCGAGGCCACACAGTTGTCGTTGATGATGGCCCAACCCAGCTCGCGCTCATCCTCAGCGGTGAGCAGCGCGGTGCGGTTGATCTCCTGGAGGTACAACTCCAGATCGGACTGAAGCTCGCGCCGGGACGCGGCTGCGCCAGAACGGATACTGCTCACTTCTCTGCCCACCTTCCAGCGGCGATCTCTCGCCGTGACAACTGTACATCGACTCTGAAGGGATGCCAGTCATTTTCAAGATTCGTGTACATTTTGATGTTGGTTCCATCGGTCCCGGGGAACGCCCCCTTGGCCGCGTCAAGCCGATTCACAAGTTGTGGACCTTCAACAAGTTGGGTCAGAGCGATTGTGCCGTCCGACCCGGGTTTTTGGTCGCTTTACCCCACGTCAACCCCTTGGCTAGGGGTTTCGACCCTCGTAGGCCACCCGGCGGGTGCCAAGATGGCACCGGGTGGGCCGGTCCGGAAACATCTCCGTCCCTCTGCCTGCATAGATGAGTAGGTTGCCGGGGTTAGGCGACCCGAGTCCGGAGATGAATCCCTTTTTTTCCTTGCCTTAGGTTGCGTATGGGCGTGGGTCGGATGGCGGGTTCCCGTGGCGCCGGGCAGGCGGGGGTCGCGTACGGAGACTCCGGCGGCGGCCGGTCGGTCCCGCTCGCCCGGACTAGAGTTTGAACCGACGACCTGAAGCCACCATGAACCGCGACCTGACCGACATCCTGAATGACTGGCCGTATGACCCCAGCAAGGTCAACGTCCGCCTCATCCAGAGCCGGGATGGGGAGTCGCTGATCCAGATTCGCCTGGATCTGGGGATTCTGCAGTTGCGGTACGAGGGCCGCCCCGACGGCCAGACGATTAACGGCTATCCCAGCCTGCTCGAGTTCTTCGAGGCCAGGGCCGACGGCCTGGAGCCCCCGCCGGACGACGACGAAGAAGCGATCGGCGAGAATGCCCTGGGTGCGAAAGCGCCGTCGGGGGCCAAGAGTCCCCCCGATTCCAAGGAATCCGGGACGGAACGCCGCGGGCGGTCGAAACGCGGGGGCACCGCCAGCGATTCCACCGACGGCGGCTCGGCCAACGAGCCCGACGGCAGCAGCGTGTTCGACGGTGCGAGCGGCGTGGACGACGATGACGACGACGACCGACCACCTCTGGGCGGCCCCGACGGCGAGCGCGGCGTTGCCGACCACCAGGGCGAGGGTGAGCGCGACCGCCTCATCCTGAACCAGGAGGACTGCCGGGCCCTGCGGGACGAGGCGGCCCAGTACTACCACCGCTACGTCGCGCTGCTGATCTTGGAAGACTTCGAGGGCGTCGTGCGAGACACCACCCGCAACTTGCGGGTGCTGGACCTGTGCGCCCGGTTCGCGGAGGCCGAGGAGGATCGCGGCACGCTTGAGCAGTTCAGGCCCTACATCATGATGATGCGGGCCAGGGCGTTGGCGAGCCAGGCCCTGCGCGACAACGAGACCAAGGCCGCGGTGGTGGCGATCGACGAGGGCCTCGAAGCCCTCAAAAAGTACTACACCGACCAGGAGGAGCCCGAGGCGTTCACGGGCTCCAACGAAGCGGCGGCCCTCCAGGAGATGCGGGACACGCTCGTGCCCAAACTTCCGGTGGCCCCGCCGAGTCAGGCCGCCGAACTCCGCCAGCGCCTGCAGCACGCGATCGACCAGGAGAACTACGAACTGGCGGCGATCCTGCGGGATGAGCTGCGCCTGATCGAGCGCGGCGGGGGCCAGAACGCGTGACGCAGCAGGACTGACGGCTCCGACAGGACTGGCGGCTCCAACAGCGGCTCCAACAGGAGCGACCGCTCCAACAGAACCGGCTGCGCGAGCACTGGGCCACCTGGCGACTGTCCGTCGGACCCGGACTCGCCGGCGGCGTGCGTCGGGCGGGTTCGCGCCCCGGGCCGCTGCTCGGTGGCCGACCGCTCGCGCGCCCGGCTCGGTTGACCGAGATTCACACCATCATGTCCACCACGCCCGCAAGACCGAGCACGCACGACACCACGCCGTTGAGCGTGAAGAACGCCATGTCCAGCCCGGCCTTCCCGCGCTTGGCCAGCACGACGTGCTCCAGCACCAAGGTTCCAAGCACACACGCCACGCCCGCACCGAACACCCACCCGAATCGCGGCTCAATCCGCCACGCGACGACCACCGCGACCGCGGCCGCAACGTGCAGCCCGCGGGCGACCCAGCACGCCCCGCGCCAGCCAAGCCGGGCCGGGATGCTGCGGAGGTTGGCCGAGCGGTCGAAGTCGATGTCCTGCAGGGCGTAGATCACGTCGAACCCCGCGACCCACAGCAGGACCATGCCCGCCAGCGCGAGCAGGGCGGTGCCGGTCGGGCCGGTGAACGCGCCGGGCTCAATCGCCAGCGCGGCTGCCAGCGGGCTCACCGCCAGCGCGCCGCCCAGAAACACATGGCACAGCGCGGTGAACCTCTTGGTCAGCGAGTAGAACGCGATCCAGGCCAGCACCGGCACGCTGAGCAACGCGGGCCACCAGTTGCCCATCAGCACGCCGAAGAGCGAAGACGCGGCGATGAACCCACCCGCGGCCGCCAGCGCGAGCGTCCAGGCCCGCGGCACGGACAGCGCGCCCGACGCCAGCGCGCGCCGGGCCGTGCGCGGATTGGCCGCGTCGAACCGGCGATCGACCAGGCGGTTGAAGAGCATCGCCCACGTCCGGGCCAGGACCATGCACAGGACGACCAGCGCGAGCTGACCCGCGAAGCGCCCCCAACCCGCGCCTCCGTCGCGGGCCAGAAACGCCCCAAGAACCGCGAACGGCAACGCGAACACCGAGTGCGCGATCTTGATGTCGTCGGCCGCCAGCACATACCACGGACGCGCGGCACCGGCGGGCGACATGGCGGCGGTCTGCGACATCGACGCAGGGTAGTGGGGCGGTGCGAGCCCGGTCCGAGCCCCGGGGGGGAGCCCGGGGTCGTTCGGCGCGCGACCCGCGAAAGCGCCTCGAGGACGACGCGAGAAGCGTGGCGAGATGTCGAGGTGGCGAGGTCGTACACGAGGTGGTCGGAATCCAGACCCCCGGCTCCTGCCAGCACCTCGGACCCGAGCGGAGGCGTCCTGGGCCCCGATACCCTCCCGCATGGCCGAACCCACCCGCTGCGCCTGGGCGAGCAACCCCCTCTCGATCGCGTACCACGACGAGCAGTGGGGCGTGCCCTGCCATGACGATCGCGTGCTGTTCGAGTTCCTGATTCTCGAGGGCGCCCAGGCCGGGCTGGCGTGGGACACCATCCTCAAGAAGCGCGAGCGATACCGCGAGGTCTTCGCCGACTGGAACCCCGCCAGGGTCGCCCGCTTCACCCCGGCTCGGATCGAAAACCTCCTGCTCGACCCCGGCATCGTCCGCCACCGCGGCAAGGTCGAGGGCGCGGTCGCCAACGCCAGGGCCTTCCTCGCCGTCCAGCACGAGCACGCCTCCTTCGACGAGCACATCTGGTCCTTCGTGGACGGCAAGCCGATCGTCAACACCTGGGCCCACCACCGCCAGGTTCCCGCCCAGACGCCCGAGTCGGTCGCGATGAGCAAGGACCTCAAACGCCGCGGCTTCGCGTTTGTCGGCCCGACGATCTGCTACGCGTTCATGCAGGCGATGGGAATGGTCAACGACCACGTTGTGTCGTGCTTCCGACACGATCAAGCACGCAAAGCCTGACCGAAAACGAACTCACCGCAGCGGCGCGGAGAGCGCAGCGCGAGGCGAGTTGCGCTGGTCAACTGGCTTTGTCTGCGCCCCCCGCGCCGCTGCGGTGAGTCCTCTTCTCCGCGCGCGAACAAGTGGCGGACGCCATCACAGGTCGCCAAATCCCCGCCTGAACGCCGCCAGCCTCGCCTCGCGCGGATCTCCCGCCTCGATGAGCGGCATGAACCGATACGCCGTGATGAACGCGACCTGCCCGGCCGCCACCATGTGCATGGCCATGAACGCGGCGCCGATGACGCCGATCGCGTGGTCGCGGTCGCACGACCCCAGCAACGCGGGGCGGGCATCCGCCAGCAGGCGGTCGAGTCGGCCTCGTAACTCGTCGGCCCCCGCCTGCGGATGCGCCACACGCAAGGGCCGCTGCTCAGGGCACACCGGCTGCGCCAGGTCCAGCACGACCAGTCCCGGCATCTGTGCCCGCTTGAGCGTGTTGATCGCCGCGGACGCCCGGGCCGGGATCGACTTGGCATCCGCCGCGCTGGTGGCCACGAGCCCGAATCGCCACCGCTGCCACTCCACGCTGATCGGCCCGTCGGGCTTGGGCGAGACTCTCGCGCCCATCGCCGCGCACATGCCAGCGACGGTCAGCAGGGCGAGCGACGCCCCGGCCTCGCCCGCTTCCAGCCTTCGCGCCTCGGCATCCAGACGCGCGAGCCACCGCGGGCTCTCGGATTCTTCGGCGAGCGACTGCATGAGCATCGAGTCCAGCAGGGCCAGATACGTGTGTCCACGGGCCGCCAGGTCGTCGGATGGCGCATCCAGCGCGGCGTGTATCACCGCGGTCAGCCGCTCAAGCCGCGCCGCGGCGTGGGCCGCCCCGCGCTGGCTCAGCTCGCGCTGGATCAGACCGGCCCGCTCGGTGATGTTGGCGTACGACTCGGGCGTCAGGCCGAACGATTCGAGAGCCTGCCGAGAGGCCGCCGAGTCGCGTCGCATCTGGTCGGCAAGCGGGGTCGCGGGGTGTGCTTTGGGTGTCCCCCCGGAACCGGCTTGGGAGGCGGAGCCGGACTTCTTTGTGCGGGGCATAGGGGTCCTCGATGGGCGGCGGATCGCCCGGATCGTAGTCGAGAGTTGAAGTGCGTTGCGGCGCCCCTTGGCCACGAGCCCGGGTGTAACCGCACGCCCTCTCGCGCCCATCAACCCCCCGTCAGCCCGTCCGAATCCTGCACCCCCAGATTCAGATAAATGTTCTGCGTCGCCTTGCTCTTGTTCAGCGTGTACAGGTGCAGGCCCGCCACATTGTTGTCCAGGAGGTCCCGGCACTGCTCGGTCGCCCAGTGCGTGCCCACACGCTCCACCGCCTCATCATTCTCGCCCGCTCGCTGCACCGCCCGCACCAGCGCGGCCGGGAACCGCGAGCCCAGCGCGAGTTCCGCCATCCGGTGCATGTTGCCCAGCGACGAGATCGGCATCACCCCCGCGACGATCGGCACCCGAATCCCCACAAGGTCGCAACGGGCACGGAAGTCGTAGAAGTCCCGGTTGTCGAAGAACATCTGCGTCACGATCGCGTCGGCCCCGGCCTCCACCTTCGCCTTCAGGTAGTCCATCTCCTTCACCCGGTTGGGCGTCCCGTAGTGCCCCTCGGGATACCCCGCCACCGCGATGCCGAAGCCCTGGGCGTGTGGGTGCAAACCGCGATCCGCGAACCTGCGGATGTGCGCCACCAGCGACGCGGCATGGTCGAACGCCGAGGTCGTGCCCGCGGGCAGGCTCTTGGGCATGTCCCCGCGGAGCGCGACGATGTTGGAGATCCCGGCGGCGGCGTACCGCTCCAGGATGCCCGTGATCTCCGCCTCCGTGTGCGCCACGCAGGTCAGGTGCGGGAAGGGACGCAGCGTGGTGTCACGCTTGAGCCGCAGCACCAGGTCGTGCGTGCGCTCGCGGGTCGAGCCGCCCGCTCCGTATGTGACCGAGACAAACGTGGGGCGGAGGCGTTCGAGTTCGCGGGCCGACTCGAAGAGATGGCGCGCCGACTCATCGCTCTTGGGCGGGAAGAACTCGAAGGAGAAGGTGGTGCGGCGCGAGTTGAAGAGGTCGCGAAGGTGCATGGGGAGTCCTGGGCGAATCCGGCGGCTGGTCCCCATCATCGGCTTGGCCAGCGGGTTGGTGCCGTTCAGGCGATGAGGATAGCAGGCATCTATCCCTTTATCCGGATAAACGGGAGGAGTGTGGAAGGTGTGGAAAAAAACGCGGCGTGGCTTGGAGCCACGCCGCGCGTGAGTTGAACTGTGATCAGTCGCTTGCGATCAGCGACGACGACGACCAGCGACCAGACCACCCAAGCTCAAGAGGGCGAGGGAGGCGGGGGCGGGGACGATCTCGTAGGTCAGGGTGCCGACGAAGGCGCGGGGAGTGAACTGCGTGCCGGCGAACGCGATGCTGCCGGTACGCGCAATGTTGGTGAAGAGGGCCACATCGGGGTTGGAGAAGTTGATGAGCGAGGTGGTACCGGTACCGAAGTAGCGGAGGTTGCTGCCAGCCAGGCCGTGCAGGTAGACCGCGGTCGTGCCGCCCGCAGGCAGCAGGATGGGGGAGGTCAGGGCGATGTCGCCCGAGGTGGTCGTGGTGCCCGCGCTGGTGCCGGTCGCGGTCTGCGTGAGGGTCCAGCCAGCGTTGCTGGTGGTGAAGCCGACGTAGGAGCCCGAACGGGTCCAGACCTCAACATTGACCGCACCGCCAGCAGCGTTGCTGAACTGCGTGGCGAACGCCGTCAGGTTCAGGGGCTGGCTGGTCGGGGTCAGATCGAGGAAAACGCCGCCCGTGCCGTTGTTGGACAACGGGTTGGCGGCGAGCACGCCACCCATCGCCGAACCGGCGAGAGCGGCAACCAAGGCGACAGCTGCAATCTTCATCTCTATCTCCTCTTGACGAGTACAAGGGAACTCTCTGGATCGCCGTCCGAAAGGACGGCTCCCCACCACAAGCGACCATCCTACCGCCCGAACTGGGGGTCGCAAGAAAATTTGACGCTTTGTTGGCAATATCCCCAAATGCATTCCGCTCTGTGCGGATCACGCCGTCCGGCAAAGGCGGGCCTGCCCGAGCGATCGGTCAGGCGTGGCGGCGCACCACGTCGTATAACCCCTGGACCAGCACCTCGTCACCGGCCGTAAGTTGAGCATCGGCAGGAGGAAAGAGCGTCGCGGAGGTCTGGCCCGACCGGCGGTGCCGGATGACCTGGACGCCAATCTCCGCCAACACCTTCCCCACGGTTTTCCCGTCCAGTCGCCCGCTGGGCGTCACCTCCCAGCGGACGGTGACGACAAGCTGATTGTCGATCACGGTGCTGGCGACGATGCCGCGCTCGAGGGCGGCCGTGGCAAAGGCCGGGGCCGAGATGGCGGATTGGGACATGGCGGTGTGGATGTTGAAGCCTTCTCGGACCTTGTCGGCCATGTTCTGGTCAAATAGGCGGAGGACCACCCGGATCTGGGGGTTGATCTTGCGGGCGTCCAGCGCGACCTCGAGGTTTGCCAGGTCGTCGGTGGTGGCGAGGATGACGGCCCGGGCGTGGGCGACGTTGGCGTCGACCAGCATCGACTCGCGCCGGGCGTCGCCCACGAACAGCGGTGTGCCGTCGCGCCGGACCTCGGCGAGGAACTGGTTCTTCTCATCCAGTTCCAGCACGACGGTGGGGACGTTGAGTTGGCGAAGGACGGCCCAGGTCTTGTAGCCCAGGCGTCCGAGCCCGACGAGGATGACGTGATCGCGCATTGATCCAGCCATGATGCGGCACCATGCCCTTTCGTTGCGCTGGCGGTCGCGGACGAGCGTGGCCGTCTCGACGATGCCCTCGATGATGACGGTGAGTCCGACGATGGGGACCAGGAAGAACAGGAGTTGGAGCACGGGGTGGCGAGGGAAGCCCTCGGGGGCGTTGCCGAAGACGAGGCTGTAGGTGAAGAAGAGGGCCTTGGGGAAGGGGTGGTTGCTCTCGGGCTCGAAGCGCATGAAGCAGAGCGCGCCGACGACCATGACCAGGGCGAGCACCGCCAGCCGCAGCCAGAGGCGCTCGAAGAGCGAGCGGGCGAAGCACCACTCGCGCCAGACGCGGCGTGACAGACCCCCGGCGAGCGTGCGCCTCGAGGCGATCTCATCGGGATGCAGGGTGCGGGACACGGAGGGCAGGGTATCGGACGGCGGCTGGGCGTGAACCGGGGGTGGG
>CAZHKB010000059.1:0-11934 GCA_964533405.1 uncultured Phycisphaeraceae bacterium
GGGCTCTGCATGGGGCGGAGTGTAAGGGACGGGGTGCATTCGGGGACGGGGCGTGAAACCGGGGTATTTGCTACCATCGCCCGGAGTCGACGGAGGCTGGCCGCGGGGTGTGGGGGAAACATGGCGACCGATGCCCGGGCTTTCCGGTCGCGGTGGCCCACGGAGGATTCCATGGCAGACGCCCCATTCAACGGCACCATCATCGGCAAAGACACCACGATCAAGGGTGAGTTCCAGTTCGACGGCCCGGCCCGCATCCTGGGCACCCTGGAAGGCACCATCGCCTCCAAGGGCACGCTCGAGGTTGGGGAGGGAGGCAAGTGCAGGGCCACCATCATCGCCGACCGGCTCGTGATCGACGGGCGGGTCGACGGCGATGTGACCGCCCGCACCGCGCTGCAACTCAACTCCAAGGGCAACCTGCACGGGGACCTGGTGGCCGCCTCGCTGACGATCGCCGAGGGCGCGACGCTGGTGGGGCACTGCCGGGTCGGGCCCGAGGCGATGAAGGAGGCTGGCAGCGGCGGGGGAGGCGCGCCGGCGGCGTCGGAGCCCAAGGCCGTGCGGCCTATCGCGGAGCCGGCCGGAAGGCGTTGAGGCAGGCAGTCGTCGTGAACGCGCCATCGATCCTGTCTTCGCACGATCGGTGCTCCCTCGATCAGCGGGCACCGATCGCTCACCGCCGCGATCGGTGGCACGTCGCGCCGCGGCAGTGACCCCGCATGGCCAAGAAGACGCCCAATCGCGCCGTCCGCTGCTACCTCTGCGACCACGGGTTCGAGATCCCGCGCGATGCGATCACGACCTCCTGCCCCGGGTGCTTCAAGCGCGTGCAGATTGAGGACATCGTCGTCAAGACCGCCCAGGGCAACACGGTGCTGGGCACGTGCGGGCGCCTGATCGTGCAGGCACGGGCCAGCCTGGTCGCCAAACGGGTGCGGGCGATCGAGGGCGTCGAGATCCACGGCACGGTGGACTCGGCGCTCGACTCCGAGGGGATGGTCACCGTGGGGCCGACGGGGCGGTGGAAGGGCGATTGCCGGGCCAAGGGCATCGTGGTGGAGCCGGGCGGGGTGATTACCGGCGGGTACTTCCAGATCGGGCCGGGGGCTGGTGAGCGCCGGGCCGACGAGCACGCGGCCCACGCGGCGGAGAGTGGGTCAACTCGGTCTGATACGCCGCCCGACTCGCCACCAGACGCGCCGGTCGCCGCGCCACGGGCAGCGGGTGGCGCGCCGACTCGTCGGCATGTGGGGAGCAGTTCGACCCGGCGTGGGGAGCCGCCGCGTACGCTGCCGGCATGATCCCGCCGCCCCCCGTGCTGGCGTCGTACGAGGAAGCCCGCATCCCGCGCGCACTCTCGCTGATGGCTCCCGAGAAACTGGCGGTCGGCGGCGGCATGGCGTGCAGGGGCGAGCCAGGACTGTGGCTGAACAAGGCCGTTGGGATGGGGATGGGCGTGGCGGTGTCGAAGGAAGATATCGCGAGCGTGGTCCGGTTCTTTGAGGAGAAGCGGATCAAGCCGCGCGTCGAGACGTGCCCGCTCGCGCACGAGATGCTGACGCGAGGACTGGCGGGCGCGGGGTTTGTCGTGAGGCGTTGGGCGCATGTGCTCGCGCGATCGACGGCGGGATTGCCAGCGGTCGGGTCGGCGGCTGGTTCGGGAGTCGCTTCCGGGCCAGGATCGTCGCGCGGCGGCGGTGGTGGCGGTGGTGTCGCGGGGCTCTGGGTTCGCGTGGTTGAGCCGGGCGACGGGTTGGTTCCGAGTGGGTGAGAGCGCGCGGGGTCAATGGAGCCGATCGCGCGAGCGATCGGGCGCCTCGGCGGGTTGAAGCGTCGGGGCTCGCTGGCGGACGCCCTCGCGGGAAAGTACGCCTCGCACCGCCGCGTCGTGCCCGATCGCTCGCGGGATTGGCTCCGTTGAGCCACGGGGCGCTATCGCTTGAAGCAGGTGCGTGCGGGCGTGCAGTCTTGCGGATGCACCGGCCGATTGTCCGGCCCGAGCGAGTCCTGCGACTTCACGCAGAAGAACACGCGGGTGTCGGAAGAGTCGTCGACCATGCCGGGCGAGGCCTGGCGCCAATCGACGTACATCAGTTTGTGGCGCAGGCAGAGGCACGCGGGCTTGAGCGTGACGGGGCGGATCTCGGAGTCGGTGGTCGGGTCGGGCCGCGGGCCCGCCACCCCTGAGGCGTCGTGGTTGCTCACGCGAGTTCCTCCGGCAGCCGGCCGAGCGCCTTGAGCACCGCTCGCTCGACGGCGACGGGCAGGAGGCGGACCTTGTAGGCGTTCTGGGACATCGGGGTCGCGCCTTGAGATGCCAGCGAGCAGGCGCGGGTGATGGCGGCGTTGTCGGTCACGTCCACGCCGACGAGCGCCCGGGCGACGTGGGGAAGGGGCCACGGGATCGGGGCGACCGCGCCGGCGCACACGCGTGCCGCCGTGATCCGTCCGCCTTCGAGTTCGAGCGCGACGGCCGCCATCACGATCGGCCAGTCAAACGATTGCTTGTGCTTGATGGCGTAGAAGCCAGAGGTCGGGACGGCCATGCAGCCGATGCCCTCAATCATCCGGCCCGTGGGCAGGTCATGCTCTGTCCGCACCCCGACACCGGGAAGGTGGTAGAGCTCACCGATGGGGATGGCCGCGGCGGGCTGCCCGTGCAGGGAAACCAGCGCGTTCAAGACGTGCAGGGCGCACGCGAGGTTGGACGGATGCACGATGTGGCACGGCCCGCCACCAAAGATCGCGTGGTGCTGGTTCTCGCCGTCCACCGCGAAGCACGTCGAGCCGCCTTTCTTGAGGCAGTCGAACTCGTCGTGCCGGAAGTACCAGCAGCGGGGGCGCTGGAGAAGGTTGCCCGCGACGGTGGCGACGTTGCGCACCTGCGGTGTTGCGGCGCTCTCCGCGGCCTGGGCCAGAACCGGAGCAAACTCTCGAATCTGCGGCGACTCGGCGACCTGCGCGAGCGTCAGGCGCGCGTCAAACCCAAGGTTGCGTCGGTCCGGTTGGTCGAGGTCTGGCGGAGTCACCATCACGCCGGGCGGGTCGCCCTGCGCCGGTTCGGCCCGCCGCACGTCGATCAGCAAGTCCGGCTCGATCAACCCCTCCTTCATCATGTCGAGCAGATCAAGCCCGCCACCCTTGAGCACCGGCAGCGAGAAACGGCGATCCGCCAGCAGAGCCTGGGCCTCGTTCCACGTCGTCGCTCTGGCGTACGCGAAGCGGTTCATCGGCCACCCCCGTTCGCGTCAAGGGCCGCGTACGCATCCACCGCCGCCAGCACCGTCTCCGGTGTCATCGGCAGACTCCGCACCGGCGACCCGATCGCGTTGAACACCGCGCACGCGATTGCCCCGGCCGTCGGGATCGTCGGCGGCTCGCCCAGCGGCCTCACGCTTGTCTGCCCGTCGCTCCACAGCACCGGCTCGATGTGCGGCATGTCGTCGGTCCCCGCGATCTTGTACCACTCGAGGTTCGGGTTCACCATCGTGCCGGTGTTGCGGTCCAGAATCTTGTTCTCGAACAGCGCGTACGACACGCCCTGGATCACCCCGCCGATGATCTGGCTCTCCGCGGTCTTGCGGCAGATCACCTGGCCGCACGACTGGATCGCGACGATCTTCTCGACGCGGAGCACGCCCGTCTGCGTGTCCACCGCCACCTGCGCGAACTGCACGCCCGCCGAGTGCCCACGCCCCGTGTCCTGGCGGATCGTCTGCTGGTTCCACTCGCCCCGCCCCACGATTGAATCGGCCAGACGCGAGCAGAGGTCGGTCAGTCCCGCGTGCGGCTCGCCGTGGCGCATCACCTGGCCGCCCACGATGTCGAACTCGCTCGCGTCCGCGCTCTCGCGCTGGGCGGCCCAGGCGAGGAACTTGGCCTTGGCGTCGCGGGCGGCGGCCTTGATCGCGGGCGCCGTGTTGGGCGTGGTCATCGAGCCGCCCGAGCCCGGGCCGGGCGGCAGGTTGGAGGATCCGATTCGGACGCTGATCCGCTCGAGCGGGATGCCCAGTTCGTTCGCGGCCACGATCGCGGCCACCGTGCGCATGCCGGTGCCGATGTCCTGCGTGCCGGTGCGGACCTCGACCGAGCCGTCGCGGTTGATGACGACCTCGGCCTGGGCCTGGGCGGGGAAGCGATCCCACGAGGTCGCGCCCATGCCGTAGCCGCGGCGGATGATGCCGGAGTCGCCCGCGTTGGCGGCACCGTTGCGCTGGCCGTTCCGCTGACGATTGCGCCAGCCGATCAGATCGGCACCCAGGTCCATCATGCGGGCGCGATCGGGCGAGGTGTCGAGTTTCTTGCGGAGCGCGAGCGGGTCCATGTTGAGGGCCGCGGCCACCTCGTCGAGCATCAGTTCCATCGCGAACGCGCCCTGTGGGTGCCCGGGGGCGCGGAAGGCGCGCGGGCCGCCGGCGTTGAATGAAACGTCTTTGTGCTCCTTCTGGAGCGTGCCCAGGCGGTAGCGTCCCACATCGAACGCGACGCCTCCGCCGCCGCGGGCGACGCCCACGCCGCCCCACGTCGTGACCTGCCCGCCGAGAATCACCCCGCTGTCATCGAACGCGACATCAACGGATGTGCGGCTTGACGGACGGTTGCCGGTGTCGAGATGATCCTCGGCCCGATTCGCGAAGCAGTACACGGGCCGGCGGTGCTTGGCGGAGAGCCGTGCGGCCGTCACGCCCTCCTTGCCGGGGCCGTTCAGTTTGGAGCCGAACCCGCCGCCGACGTACTCGCACACAACCTCGTAGCGGGCGCGGGGCAGGCCCAGCGGCTCATCCAGGCCATCGCGCGCAGCGGAAGTTCCCTGCGTCGAGGAGTACACGATCGCGCTGTCGCCGCGATGGTCGACCACTCCGCCGTGGGTCTCCAGCGGGGAGTGGGTCTGGACCTCCGTTGAATAGGTCGCGGACAGGCGGTGGGGCCCGGCGGCGAGAATCCGCTTGGTGTCGGCGTTTGCCTCCGATGCGGGCGGAGCGGCGTCGCTGATCCGGGTGGTGATCGTGCCACGGCGCCACCGCGGGTTCAGCGCGCGCACGCCGCGACGCATGGCGAGCAGCGAGTCGGCCAGCAGCGTGCCCACGTTGTGCCCGTGATACTGCCCCTCGGCGTTCGCAGTCACCTCGACCTCGAGCACGCCGGGCACGGCCCGGGCCGCCGCCAGATCAATGGTTTCCAGACGCCCGGCTCCGATCGGGCAGCGGATGAAGCACGCGAACAGAGAGTTGGGCAGGTACTGGTCGCGACCGTACTTGGCGCGCCCCGTCACCTTCGCCACCGCATCCACACGGTTGGCATCGTCTTGCAGCGACTGGCCCGCGTTGATCGGGCGATTGGTCGTGGGCGTCATCGTTGGTGCGTCTGGCATGGGTTCTCTCGGACGGGGATCAACCACAGCGGCACAGAGACACAGAGCAATGAGAGAGGCAAGAGGGTGATGCGAAGTGGCGAAGGCGAAGTGATGAGGGCGGCGGGTCACGGCTCGTACCCGGGGCTCGAATCGAGCTTGCGGCTCTCTCCGCGCCTCCGGCGTGATCGTCCTATCCGGGGCGTCTCGTGCCCGTGTCCTGCACCGCTGTCTGCCCAGACGCCTCCAGCACCGCGTTGAACACGTTCGTGTACGTCCCGCACCGGCAGATGTTGCCCGCCAGACCCTTGCGGATCTGCTTGAGGTCGGGGCGAGCGGTGCGGTCGAGCAGCGCCTTGGCCGCCATGATGAGCCCCGGCGTGCAATACCCGCACTGCAGCGCATCGTGCGTGATGAACGCCGTCTGCACCGGGTGGAGTTGATCGCCCGTCGCCAGCCCCTCGACCGTCGTGACCTGCGACCCCACAGCGTCCAGCGCGAGCATCATGCACGCGTTGACCAGCCGGCCATCCACCAGCACCGAGCACGCCCCGCAACTCGCCCGGTCGCACACCTGCTTGGAACCCGTGAGCCCAAGCGTCACTCTCAGGCAGTCCAGCAGCGTCGTGGCCGGGTCAATCGTCGCGGGCATCATGCGCCCGTTGATGTTCAACTCGATCGCCACATCCCCAGGCCCCTGCACGATCGGTCCGGCGGGCTGACGCGTCGAGGCCGACCGCTCCGCACCCGCCTGCGCCCGATCCGCAATCGCGGCCCCAGCCGCCGAGAGCCCCAGCGTCTGCATGAACGATCGACGCGACACCCCGCTGGGTGGTCGGTCGTCGGAGGTCGGCGGTCTGGACATGGCGGGCCTCCTTGGGCCGCGCGAGTATACCGCAAGACGATCAGGCGGTGACAGCCCCCGCCGATGAGAACCGGTCGCAACACCAACACGGCACAGCCGGTCCGAGCGCCGATGCGAGTCCGGGGTCCAGCGTGTGGGCGCCCGCGCAAGCAACACGGGCAAGAGTAAGTTCGGGGTGGACGGGCCTCCCAGCCCGCCCCGATTTGGCGGCGCCTCGCCGGATTGCCGCGACTCAACTTGGTGCGACCGTGCCCGATTCAGATGCCTCTCAGGCCAGACACCCCTCCGCTTTCGGGCGGGGCTGGAAAGCCCTGCCCCCTCAATCTTTGCGTTCACTCGCCGCGTGCGATCTCCGCGTGATCCCCTCACCGGCTCTCACCCTACCCTCACCCGCGCCCCGCGCTCCGGAGCCCGCTCATGCCGACCGACCGCGTCCAGACTCTCCTCTGCTCCGCATCGCTCGCCCTCGCGGCTCTGCCCGCCGCCTGCTCCTCCTCCGGCGGCGATTCCTACAACATGGAGAATCTCTCCCCCGACCCCCGCTCGACCCCCGCGCAAACCTCGGCGTCGCGCGGCTCGTCGCGCTCCGCCTCCGGCGACCTCCGCCCCGCCGTCGTGGTCAACGGCCAGGGCATCGCCTGGGAAGACGTCTGGGAGCCCATGGCCGAGTACGCCGGCGGCACGATCGTGTCAGAAGTCGTGCTCGGGCGCCTGCTCGAAGAGCAGATGCAGACCCGCGGGCGGACCATCACGCAGGACGACGTCGAGCGCGAGCGGTCCTCGCTCACCCGCACCGTCGTCGAGGGCGTGGGCGTCTCCGACGCCGCAGCACAGCAACTCGTCCGCGACGTGACCGTCGCTCGCGGCCTCGGGCCGCACCGCATGGACGCTCTGCTCCGGCGCAACGCCATGCTCCGCGTGCTCGCCAGTGAGAACGTCGCGGTGACAGAGGACATCCTCCGCCGCGCCCACGAGATCGAGCACGGCCGGCGTTACGTCACCCGCCTCATCGTCGTCGCCGACCACCGGGAGGCATCGGACATCTTGCGGAACCTCCAGAACGGTCCCGCCGATTCGCTCCGCGCCCGCTTCGCCGAGGCCGCCGTCACGCACTCGACCGATTCCAGCGGGGCATCCGGCGGGCTTCTCGGGGCGATCAGCCCCGCGGACACCGCCCTGCCGGTCGCGCTGCGAGAGGCCGTCGCCGCCACGCCCGTCAACGTGATCTCGCATGTGCTCGCCCTCGACCAGTCATTCGCGCTGGCGATGGTCGAAGCGGTGCTCGAGCCAACGGGCGTTGCGTTCGGGTCGGTCCGCCCCGCCCTGGAAGTCACCGTCCGCGAGCGCCTCGAGCGGCTGCAGATGGATGTCATCGCCCGCGAACTGCTGGGTGGCGCGCGAGTCAGCGTGTTCGACCGCTCGCTCGAATGGGGCTGGCAGACAGGCCGACCCAGGTAACCCCCGGGCGATGGAAGCGATCAGGCGTGATCACGAGGCCCGGTGCGCGAGCCCCCGCATGGACTTGCGGCAGCGCCCGCCCGCCAACGGCAGATCGTGCGGGGGCTTGCGCACCCCGCCTCGTTCGGCCCGGCTGCTGGCTGTCTGGCTCCCCATCACACCAGCCCGTGCTTCCCCTTCGCCTCCCGCTCCTCATTGAACCGCACGAACGCCGGCGGGTGGTCCTTCAGCAGTTTCACGAGTTGGCTGCCCGTGCACTCCAGCCGCAGCGCCGCTCGCGCCGGGTCCCATCGGCACGCCGCCAGCATGTCCATCGCCTCGGCGATCAGCGCCGGGAAATCGTGGTGGCGCAGGCCGCACACGATCCGCCCCCCCTGGCACCGCTCGCGCCACAGCGGCGATCGCGCATCGCCCGTGCGAACCGCGGCCCGAACCTCCACCGCCAGCGCCAGCCGCAGCCGACGCAACGCAACGCTCGCGTTCTCGCGCGCCAGCCGCCGCTCGCCCGCCTGGGCCGAGACCCCCGTGGCGTGCTCGAGCGTGATCTTGGTCTCGACCTTGTTGCGGTGCTGCCCGCCAGGGCCCCCGGATCGCCCGCGCGTCGTCTGGCAATGGGCCAGCAGGGCGGCGTCGTCCAGCGTGGCCGGGTGCGGGGGATCGATGAGGATGAACGCGCGGGTGGGCATGGGCTAGCACGCCGTCGTCGGCACGGGACTGAGTTCCAGCCCATCACGCCGCCCCGATCGCAGCATGAGCGTTCCAAGCCCCGCGATCATCGCCGCGTTGTCCACGCACAGCGACATCGGCGGCAGCACCAACTTCAGGCCCTCGCGAACGGACAGCGCCTTCAGCTCACTCCGAAGCCGCGAGTTCGCCGTCACCCCCCCGCCCGCGATGAGCGACACCGGCTCGATGCCGCCCTCGCGCAGCGACCCCAGCGCCCGCCCGAGTTTGAGCACCACCGCCGCCACCGATGCCCGCTGGAACGACGCCGCCAGATCGCGACGCCGTTCATGCGACAGCGTGGGCCTCTGCGCTTCCGCCACACCCGGCCCGCCGCGGCTCGCGTACAGCAGCGACGTCTTGAGCCCGGAGAACGAGAAATCCAGCGATGTTGGCGACAGCCGGCTGATCGGCAGGTCCACCGCCCGATCGTTCGCACCCGCCTCCCGCGCCAGCCGATCCACCGCCGGCCCGCCGGGAAAGCCAAGCCCCAGGATCGCCCCGGCCTTGTCGAACGCCTCGCCGATCGCGTCGTCGATCGTCGCGCCCAGCCGCTGCATGTCCAGGAACGTGCCGTCGCGCGCGCCGACCGCGTACATGGAAGTGTGCCCGCCGCTCACGACCAACCCCAGCGCGGGAAGCAGGCCCGCGGGCGTGTGATCTCCCGCGTCTGCCGCTGCTCGCGGCGCGCCATCGATCGGCCCCTCGCGCCCGCGTGGCCCGGCTCCGTGTGCGGCGGCTCGGTTTGCACCGCCCAACTCCAGCAGCCCCGCATACAGGTGCGCGTGAACATGGTCGACGCCCACCAGCGGCGCCCCCAGCGACCACGACAGCGCCTTGCCCGCCGCAACCCCCACCAACAGCGATCCGATCAATCCGGGACGATGCCCCACCGCCACACCCTCGATCTGCTCCAGCCCCACACCCGCCTGATCCAGCGCGGCCCGCAGCACCGGCGTCAGCCGTTCCACATGCGCCCGGCTGGCGATCTCCGGCACCACCCCGCCGTACTCCTCGTGCAACTCGTTCTGCGACGCCACCACGCTCGACAGCACCCGCCGCCCATCGGCGACCACCGCGCACGCCGTCTCATCGCACGAGGATTCCAGACCGAGAACGATCATGGGTCAATCAGGGCCGCGGGCCCAAGCAGGGGTGGGAGCCTCCGGCCCCACACCCAGGTCTCATCAACGGTTGGGGAGCCTCCGGCCCCACACGCAACCATCTCCACACGCCTTCCTCGGCGCTCTCCGCGCCTCTGCGGTGAGTCCACACCTCGCGCGCCCCCGCCCGTGCCCCCGCCCGCTCACGGCGTCGGCTCAACCGCAGGCTCCTCCGAAGTCCCCGCCTTGACCGGCTCGAGGTCCGCATCGATCAGCCAACGCTCGACATTGTTCCCGGTGATCCGCAACCGGCTCACCTCGTTGCCGTTCTGGTCCAGCACCACCACATGCCCGCCCAGCAGGTCGTTCTGGTCGTCCCACAGGTCGCGCTCGGCCCGCCCATCCTCGCCCGCGGTACCCGCCAGCGTCGAGATCCGCCGATCAACTCGCACCAGTTCCCGCAGCAGCCGGTCACGCAACGCCTGCGTCTCGACCAGCTCGCCCAGCGCCACGGTGCTGCCCGAAGGCCCATCCTCGCCCACCGCCTGCCACGCCCCGCCCTGGAGCCGCAGGCGAACCGCCTGAAGCGCGGCCTCCAACTGCGGATCGTTCAGACGCTCCACCACCCAGTCCCCGTTTTTCCAGTCGCCCTCATCTCCGCCCTGGGCACGGATCACCTCCAGCTCGCGCCGGGTCTGGAAGATCTCCCCGATCTGCTCGTCGCTCAGCGGCACGAAAAAGCCCGGCGTCGGATCGACGCCCCACTCCGTGCTCTCATCACGCCGCTGGATGCTCCGCCCCGTTGGCAGGTAGTATCCCTGCTGCGTCAGCCGCAACTGCGCGCCCTCCGCCGTGCTCAGCCGCTGCACCGTCTGCACGCTGCCCTTGCCATAGGACCGCGTCCCCAGCGTCACCGCCCGGTCATTCTCGACCAGCGCGCCCGCCAGCACCTCGCTGGCCGACGCGCTGTTCTCGTTGAGCATCACGACCATCGGGAAGTCGCCCAGCGTGCCGGGCGCGTGCGCGCGCGCCACCTCCTCGGCAAACGCCCGCCCCCGCGTCGAGACGATCACGCCTTCCTCCAGGAACAGGTCCGCCAGCGCGACCGCCTCGTGCAGCAGCCCGCCCGGGTTCCAGCGCAGGTCCAGGATCAGCCCCTTGAGCCTGCCCTCGCCCACGCCCGACGCGACCAACGCGTCCAGAACCTCCTGCGCGCACCCGTCGGTGAACTGATTGAGCCGGACATACGCGATCCCCCGCTCCGGATCGAGCATGAAGTCCCACGCCGACCCGTCGTCACCGATCCGGTGAACCCCCTTGACCGACAGCGTCTTGATGTGGTCGCGCACGATCGTGATTTCAAGCCGCTCGCTCCCGCGCTCGATCGTCAGCCGCACAGGCGTGCCGCGCTCCCCCGTCAGCCTCTCGATGCACTCGTCCACGCTCAGCCCGAAGGTCGGCGTCCCGTCGATCTCCGCCACCCGGTCACCGGCCATGAGCCCCTCGCGGAACGCGGGGGTGTCCTCCAGCGGCGAGACAATGTGCAGCCAACCGTCGATCATCTCGATCTGCGCGCCAATGCCGACATACTCCCCCAGAACCTGCTTGCTGAAGTCGTCCGACGACGCCGGAGGGATGAACTCGCTGTACGGGTCGTTGAGGACCTCGATCATGCCCTGGATCGCCCCGCGCTGCAGCGCCTGCTGGTCGACCTCATTCACATACGTCCGGTCGATCAGCCGCTTCACCTCGATCAACGGGTCAAAGAACCGGTAGTCGTCGTTCGAGCGCGTCAGCACCACCGCCGCCGAGCCCGTCACCGCCAGACCAAGCACGCCCAGCAGCCCAAAATCAAACCACCGCCGTCCGGGATTGAACACAGTCGTCCTCCTGGTCGGGATTCCCCGGCCTTGGCAGCCCTTGCCCGATGAATGGTATGAGCCCGGCCCTCGGGGGTGGTATGGGTGCCGCTCTGGGCAGCCATGCTCGAATGGTCGAGAGCGTTGGGTTCGTCCGCATGGCTGTGCAGAGCCACAACCATGCCACCCATCGCACCGCCATCTACGCCACAACCCCCTTCAACAACCGATTCAGAACCCCCAGACTCCCCGCCAGATACTTCGCATTCCCCTCGATCCCGATCAGCCCCGGCGCCGACGCCGCCGTCAGCACGCGCCGCAGGTTGGCCCACCGATCAAACCCGCTCTCCACCTCCAGCCCCAGCCGCCGGCGCTGCTCCGCCAGCGCATCCGCAGGGCTGACCCCGAACAAAAACTCCTCGTGACCCCAGTGCTGCCGCTCCAGATACAGCGCATCCTCCGACCAGTGCCCCGGATGCACCAATGCCATGTCGATCAGCACGCACCGCCCCGGCGGGCCATGACCGTTCAACGACGCCTCACCGCCCGCGCCCGCCGCAGCCCCCGCCGCAG
>CAZHKB010000060.1:0-11824 GCA_964533405.1 uncultured Phycisphaeraceae bacterium
GGGGGAAGGGTCGGACGGAGGCTTGAGGCCGGGGTACGGCCGCGCGGATTTAGGCCCGGGAATCCCGTATCGTCGTCGAGTCGGCCGTGCGATGCGAACGCCTCCCCGTTCACAACGGGTTCAAACCTGAAGCAGAGAGCGCGGCGAGGCGGGTGTGTCGGCTGGGAGCCGTCCTCGGGATGGCGCAACCGCATGTCAGCAACGCGCGTGCGGATGCGCGGCCTGGTTCACTCCGACACGCGGCGTTCGTGACCGGTCTACTGGCCTTGCTGGGTGTGACCTCGCGCCCATTGTGTCCGTGTCTCGTCTCCTCGCAGCGCGATCTGTTCGAGCAGGGACCGTGTGCGGTCATCGCGGCGTCTGCGAGTGAGCCTTCGTGTGCCGCAAGCCCTGTGCCGCACCGCCGGCGTGCTCGATACCCTTGCCCTGGAGCCGTCCCGTGCCGGCTTCGCGGAGCGGCCGCGTGACGTGGATACGGCATCTCAACCAGCGTGCCAAGGAACTCGAAGGCCAGACCTACGCGCTCTGCCTCGCGTGCAAGCACCCTGGCACGCCGTGGTACGCCAAGACGATCGCGGTGTGGGTGATGGCCTATGCGCTCAGCCCCATCGACCTGATCCCCGACTTCATCCCCGTGCTGGGCTACCTCGACGACCTCATCATCGTGCCTCTGGGCATCGCGCTGGTGGTCCGGCTGGTGCCCAAGTCGGTGATGGCCGAGTGCCGCGCCGAGGCGACGCGGCGGCTGGAGGTGCGGGGACCGCCGCGCTGGATCGCCGGGGCGGTTATCATCGCGGTCTGGCTGGGGCTGGCGGCGCTTGGCGGATGGGCGATCTGGCGATGGTTCGATCCCGCGTCGGCCCTGCATGCCAGCCCGGCACCCGGAGATCAGCGATCGGGGGCCGAGCGCGCCTTGTCGATGTCGCCCAGGATCGTGGCGATCAGCGCTGTCCAGCTGGTCTGGTGGGTGGCGCCCAGGCCACGGCCGGTGTCGGCGTGAAAGTGCTCGTGGAAGAGGACGAGGTCGCCGCTGGCCGGGTCGGTGGTGAGCCAGGGATTGGCACCGTCTGCGGGACGGTGGGCGGGGCGGATGCCATCGACATCAGGAATGAAGAGCGAGGCCAGGCGCCGTCGGATCTCGTTGGCGACCTGATCGAGAGTGAGAAGCCGCCCGGAGCCGTTGGGATGTTCGACGGTGAGGGTGTCGCCATAAAAATGGTGGTAACGCTCGAGGGCTTCGAGGACGAGGAAGTTGAGAGGGAACCAGATCGGGCCGCGCCAGTTGGAGTTTCCGCCGAACATTGCGGTGGTGGATTCGCCCGGCGTGTAATCGACGCGGTACTCGTGGCCTTGAGCGCGGAGGATGAAGGGTGAGGCTTGGTGGAACTTGGAGAGCGAGCGGATGCCGTGGGGCGAGAGGAACTCTGATTCGTCGAGGAGATAGCGAAGGGTTGCCCGGAGGCGATCGGCGTCTGGGACCGCGAGGAGGCGGTGGCCGGGGTGTGGCGACGCGTGATCTGCCTTTCCAGGACCGACCCCGGTGCCACCTCGGGAGGAGTTGACGTGGCGGGCGGCATCTGGGCGGTTCTTGCAGAACCACTCGAGGCGTCGCTTGAAGTCGGGGAGGCGGTCGAGGGTGGCGTCCTCAAGAATCTCGCAGGCGATGATGGGGATGATGCCAACGAGGGAGCGAACGCGAAGGGGCTGGGCGGCGCCGTCGCACTGGAGCGGGTCGTAGTAGAACCCATCGCGTTCGTCCCAGAGTCCGGTGCCGCCGATGGTGTTGATGGCATCGATGATGGAGATGAAGTGCTCGAAGAACTTGGTTGCGATGTCCTCGTAGGAGGGGTCTTCGTGGGCGAGTTCGAGGGCGATGGAGAGCATGGTGCCGCAGTAGAAGGCCATCCAGGCGGTGCCGTCGGCCTGCTGGAGCGTGCCGCCGGTGGGCAGCGGGCGTGAGCGGTCGAAGACGCCGATGTTGTCGAGGCCGAGGAACCCGCCGCCGAAGACGTTTTTGCCGTCGGGGTCCTTTCGGTTGACCCACCAGGTGAAGTTGATGAGGAGTTTCATGAAGGCGCGTTTGAGGAAGTCGCGGTCGCGCTGGCCTCGGGGTGCGGACATCTTGTACACGCGCCAGCAGGCCCAGGCATGGACCGGGGGGTTGACGTCGCCGAAGGCGAACTCATATGCCGGCATCGCGCCGCTGGGATGCATGTACCACTTACGGAGGAGCAGCAGAAGTTGGTCCTTGGCGAATGCCGGGTCGAGGCGGGCCATGCGGATCATGTGAAACGCCAGGTCCCAGGCCGCGTACCAGGGGTACTCCCACTTGTCGGGCATCGAGATCACGTCCGCATTGTTCAGGTGGGTCCAGTCGGCGTTCCGGCCGATCAGACGCGCGGCGGGCGGCTTGGGCTGGGCCGGGTCGCCCGCGAGCCACTCGGGGATCCAGTAGTGATAGAACTGCTTGGACCAGATGAGCCCGGCATACGCCTGACGGGCGATCAGGGCGTGCTGGGGGTCCATGCTGGCCAGGCCAAGCGCGGCGTAGAACTCGTCGGCCTCGGCGATGCGGCTGGCAAAGATCGCGTTGAACTCCGCGAAGGGCTGCGACGGTGTTGTGCCCGATGGCGCGGTGCGCGTGGGCGCAGATGTGGCGGGCGTGTCGCGGGGCGTGGCCACACGGGTCAGGCGCAGACGAACTGTGCGGGACTCTCCGGCCGGGATCGAGAGATTGAACCAAGCGGCGGCCTTGGTGCCGGTCTGATCGGGGTTGACGGCGGCGGCGGCGTTGTGGATGACGCGGTCGTGGAAGGAATCCTTCACATGGGGGGAAGAGCTCGGGGAGTTGAAGAGGCGCTGGGTGTTGGTGTTGTTGTCGGTGAACAGGAGGGTGGGAGGAGCGGCGCCGGCGATGGGATCGATCGCGAGTTGGTACGTGCCCAGGCGCGGATGCTCGGCACGGACCATGCCGGAGGCTTGAGCGGAGAGCCGCGGTGTGGTCGCGTTGGCCGCGCGCCACGACCAGGTGTTGCGGAACCAGAGGGTGGGCAGGACATGAATCGGAGCGGCTTGGGGGCCGTGGTTGGTGATGGTGATTCGGATCAGGATGTCGTGTGCCGCGGCCTTTGAGTACTCGGCTTGGACATCGAAATAGCGGGAGGCGTCGAGCGCGCCGGTGTCGGCCA
The DNA here is from genome assembly GCA_964533405.1 of uncultured Phycisphaeraceae bacterium. Lineage (GTDB taxonomy): Bacteria > Planctomycetota > Phycisphaerae > Phycisphaerales > UBA1924 > JACKHA01. Next base: position 3,189 of record CAZHKB010000060.1, read on the forward strand.
GTTCGAGCTCGGGTTCGAGGCGGGAACGGCGTCGATTCTCATGGACGAGTTGCGCGTAGGGGTACTCAGCCTGGGGGTACTTGTAGAGAGCTTTGAGATACGAGTGTGTCGGTGTCGCGTCCAGATAGAAGTAGTGCTCCTTCACGTCCTCACCGTGGTTGCCCTCTGGGCCGTTGAGGCCGAAGAGTCGCTCCTTGAGGATCGGATCCCTTGTATTCCAGAGGGCGAGCGCGAAGCAGAGGAGGCCCTGATCGTCTGAGATGCCGAGCAGCCCGTCCTCACCCCAGCGGTAGGCGCGGCTGCGCGCGTGATCGTGAGGGAACGAGTTCCAGCAGTCGCCATCGGCGGAGTAGTCCTCGCGGACGGTGCCCCACTGACGCTCGGCGAGGTAAGGCCCCCAGCGACGCCACGGGGCGGGAGAGGCCACCCTCGAGCGTGAGGACGGCCTGAGGGCTGACCAGGTCCGTTTGGACAGCGGCGGGCGCCGGCGCGGATCCGGACCGGGCCGTGGGCTGCCCGAGACCCAGCAGCGTGCCCCCGCAGAGCGTGAGTCCTGCCGCGGCCGAGAGCATGACGTTGCGACCCATGTCAGCACCTCCTTTGGTGGGAGGTGAGATGCCAGCGGAGCCCGCCGGTTGCGTGCGATGCGGCGTGATGTGAGACGCCTACGCCAGCACTCGCGTCGGGTGCTCGCCCATCCGCAGCGCCCAGGCCATGATGGTCAGCGACGGGTTGACCGCGCCGCTCGAAGGGAAGACGCCCGCGTCGCACACATACAGGTTGGTCATGTCATGGGCCTTGCCATCGATGTCCACGACGCTCGCGCGAGGGTCGGCGCCCATGCGGAGGGTGCCGTTCTGGTGGCTCACTCCGCTGATTCCCAGGCGCTGGTGGAGACAGGTGGGGCGAGCGCGGCCATGGCGGGCCTCGGCCCGTTCGAGCGCGACCTCCAGCGTCGTGCGCAGTCGGTCGTACGCCTCCGTGTTGTTCCGCCGATACGCCAGACGGATCGAGCCATCCGCACGCAGCGCCACCCGGTTGGAAGGGTCGGGCAGGTCTTCGGCCGTCAGGAAGAAGTCGACAGTCCGCCCGGCGATGTCCTCCATCGACATGCCGGGGAGGGCGTCGCCCCGCAGCCACGCCAGCGTTCCCGGATCCGGCTTGCCCATCAGCTGGATTGTCCCCAGGGGATGCGGTGAATCCGGTGCCCCGAAGTAGAACTCGGTGAGCCCGAACCCCTTCTGGAAGGACGAGGGATTGGGCGTGTCCATGACCGCCACAAAGCACCCGTTCTGGTGGCACATGTAGTTGCGCCCCACCTGGTCGGATGAGTTGGCCAGCCCGCGTGGCCAGCGTTCGTTGCTCGACCGCAGCAGAAGGGCCGCGGAGTTGATCGCCCCGCACGCGACCACGACCATCGAGGCGCGAGCGACGCGGTGCTCACCCTGATGCATGTACTCGACGCCCGCAACCTCGCGCCCGATGCGGTCGGTGGTCGAGCGTGTGACCCGCGCACCGGTGACGATCTCCACGTTGGGGTGCGCCAGCGCCGGGCGCACGCCGCAGACGTGCGCATCGGCCTTGGCCTCGGTCAGGTCGGGATAGCCATCGAAGTTCGAGAGGCGATACTCCGCGTCCTGGATCGCGGGACGACTTCCTGCGGGATCGGCTCTGGCATCCTCCGGCAGACGGACGCCCAGCGGGATCGGGAACGGGTTGTATCCGACGGCCCGCAGATCCTCGTACATCTCGCGCATCCGCGATTCGAACGGGATTGGGCCGTGCGGAAACGGGCGCGCGCACCGCGGCTCGTGCGGGTCCGACCCGCGCTGCCCGTGAACGTGGTACATCCATTCGGCCCGTTCATAGAACGGCTCCAGATCGTCGTATCCGATCGGCCACGCCGGCGAGACGCCCCCCCAGTGCCGCAGCTCGCCGAAGTCGCGCTCGCGCAGACGCAGCAGCGCGGCCCCGTACACCTTGGTGTTCCCGCCCACCCAATAGTGCGTGTATGGACGGAAGGCCTGGTCGTGCTCGTCGTACCAGGTCTCGGAGGCCAGATAGCGGCCTTGCTCGAAGATGGCACGGGTATCCCAGTTCTCCCTCTCGCGCGGCAGGAATCCGCCGCGCTCAAGGATCAGGATGCGTTTGCCCGTCGGGGCAAGGGTCGCGGCGAGCGTGCCGCCGCCCGCGCCCGTGCCGATGATGATGACGTCGTGGTGGTCTGTGGACATGTGGTTCCCTTTGGACATCGCGCGCCGGGCTCACTCGCTGTCGGTGTCCTCACCGCGGCTGATGTCGGCGGACGGGACGGCCGTCGGGTGCGAGCCTTCGCATCCGAAGATGCACGCTCCGCTCGTGGGGTGATTGATCTTGGCGCAGTGGGCGTGGGCCTCGCCGGTGATGGCCGCGTACGCCCCTGCGGTCAAGAGCATCGCTCCGACCGGCGCGAGCACGTAGATCCAGAAGGCATCGAACCTGCCCGCCACCATCGCGGACCCAAGCGAGCGGGCCGGGTTCATGCTCATGCCGGAGATTGGCGCCTCCACTGTGATGAAGACCGCGACCAGCGCGCCGCAGACCAGGCCGGTATATGCGGCCACGCTCGGCGTTCCCGTCATCACCAGCACGACGGCCATCAGGATGGCCGACATCGCCGCCTCGGCCACCAAGGCGACTCCCCGTCCCCGTGGTCCGGGCACGGTGACGACGTGGCTTACCGATGGATGACGTATGACGCCGGGGATTGCGAGTCGGCACAGCCAGACCCCGCTGATCCCGCCGATGATCTGGGCCAGGACATAGAACATGGCATCGATTGGCGTGACTCGGCCCAGCGCGAGCATGGCCAGCGTCACAGCGGGGTTCACGTGCGCGCCCGACCTGGCACCAAGCGGCGAGTAGATCAGCGTTATCGCCGTCAGCCCCATCGTCAGCCCCATCAGCCCGCGCCGCAGCAGGCTGCTCTGGACGCGCCCGCTCAAAGGCGAATCGGGGTGCCCAAGCAGGGCCGCCCCGAGGCAGGCGACGACCATGAAGCACCCAAGCAGCAGACCCTCGATCAGATACTCCGGCCAGTGTGTCGAGAGCGCGTCCCGCATCGGGTGGTTGGATGCACGCCGGCACCGAGCGTTACGCGCCGGTTGCCTCCGCCCGGTCCGACAGCACCACCCGCTCCAGCCTCAGCAGTTCGCCGAGCGACCACGCCTGGAACGGGCACCCGCCGGGCGTATGGGGCGAAATGGCATCCGCCACCTCGCTCACATGCCCCAGACCCGCCTGGCGCAGATGGGCGAGCAGCGGTGCGACAAACCGCGCCCTCGCCTGGGCCTTCGCCTCCCGCGTGCCGCCTCGCACGCGCACGAATGCCTCGACGAACGGCCCGAGCAACCAGGGCCAGACCGTTCCCTGGTGGTACGCCCGATCGCGCCGCCGTCCGCACCCTCGCGTTCTGGGACAAGGACCGCTTCCTCGACGACTTTGAGTACCCGCTGGCCCACACACCCTGCGAAAACGTCATCGGTGGCAAGTTCTGCCACTTCCCACATCGCGTGGCCGAGGCGTTTCCCCAGCAGCATGAACTGAAGCACATGGGAATCGAGTCCTACATGGGCGTGCCCCTGCTCGACGGCGACGATCGCACGCTGGGCCACCTCTACATCATGGACGATCGTCCGATGCCCCCCGAGCCCCGCTACCTGGCGGCGTTCCGGATATTTGGCGCCCGCGCCGCCGCCGAGCTCATCCGCGCCAATCTCGAGCACTCGCTCGCGCAGAGCGAGCAGCGACTCCACGACCTGTTCGATCAGGCTCCTATCGCGTACGTCCACGAGGGACTCGATTCGCGATTCATCCGCGCCAACAACGCCGCACTCCGCATCCTGGGCCTGCGCCGCGACCAGATCGAAGGAACCTACGGCAAGACGTTCGCCCCCGACACGCCCGACGCCCAGCGCCGGATCCGCGAAGCCTTCGAGTCCGTCGGACGCGGGACCCACACCCCTGGCGCGGTCCTCGAACTCCGCCGGCGCGACAACAACAAGCCCGTCTGGATCCAGTGGTGGTCCAACCCGGATGTCTCGGGTGCCTTCACGCGCACCATGTTTCTCGACATCACCGACCGCGTCCTGATGGAAACCGAGAAGGAACGTCTCGAAGCCCAGAACAAGCGCCTCGAAGAGGACCTCAAAGCCGCACACGACTTCGACACCATCGTCGGAAGCAGCCCCGCACTGCTCCGGGTCCTTGAGAGCGTCCAGCAGGTCGCACCCACATCCTCGCCGTCCTGGTACAGACCAGCGGAGCCATCGCCGGTGCCAGCGGCGCGGCTGCCATCCTCGGCCTGCCCCCGAGCACGCTCCGCAGCCGGATGCAGAAGCTTGGAATCGCACGCCAGACAAATCCAGACTGAACTTACCCCGTACTGTTTCTCGCAAGACCCCGACGCGATCAGTCGCGTCCGACGCGACCGATCGCGTCGCGTCGCCCATGGTCGAAAGTGCCGGATCCACCATAACACGATGCAAGGCAAGACCTTGCACCATCGACGCGATCAAGAAGTGGATCATCGAAGGCGCTGTGTGGCCCAGGGCTTTGGACGCGGCAGGAAAGGGAGAGTAAGCGTAACGTTTCCGGGCCTGCGAGCTGGCACTGTGCCGGGTCGGAGAAACAGACATGGTTCGCTGTCACGGACGCCGACCGCACGACATCCAACATACGCGTGGCGGACGCCGTCAACTCCCGCCCCCACTCCGTCTTTCCATCCACTTTCCACTTTGCCGAGGAACACTCCCATGAAGATCAAGGACTCCATTGCGGTCGTGACCGGTGCCAATCGCGGCATTGGCCGCGCCTTTGTCGAACAACTGCTTGCCCGCGGCGCCAAGCGCGTATATGCCGGCGCTCGCGACCCATCTATGCTCAAAGACCTTGTCGCGAGCGGCGGTGGTCGTGTTGTCGCGCTGAAGATCGACGTGACCGATCCCGCAAGCGTGAAGGCCGCCGCCAGCAGCGCCAAGGACGTCACCTTGCTCATCAACAATGCCGGGGCCTTGGAAGCGGGCAGCCAACTGTCGGCGGAAATCGCTGGCATCCGCAAGGACTTTGAAACGAACTACTTTGGCACGATCAACATGGTGCGAGCCTTTACGCCGGCGCTCGAGGTCAACAAGAACGGGACGATCGTCAACGTACTCTCTGTGGTCGCTTTCGCCAGCATGCCGGGGCTCGGGGGATACTCCGCGTCAAAAGCCGCGGCGCACTCGTTGACGTTGGCGCTGCGCGGCGAGCTGGGCAAAAAGCGTATCAGCGTGCATGGAACGTACCCTGGCCCCGTGGATACCGACATGGCCAAGGGCGTAGACCTTCCGAAGACCCCGGCCAGCGAGGTAGCTGGCGTGACGCTCGACGGGGTCGAGGCAGGACAGGAGTACATCTTCCCGGATCCCATGGCGAAGCAGGTGTATCAAGGCTGGCGCGCCGACCACGCCGCAGTCGAGGCCCAGTTTGGCTCGATGTGAATGTGCGGGCCTGTCCTGCCCTTGAAATCCTGATCCAGTCGGGTTGAGAGCGTTAGGATACAAGGTACCCAAGGAGCTCTCGATGAAACGGAAGCGGCATTCGACGGACGAGATCATCAGGAAGCTGCGGGAGGCCGAGGGGTTGGAGGCCTCGGGCGCATCGGCGGCGGAGGCATCTTCAACGACTCCTCCGGCACGCTGACGCTGGACAGCTCCACGGTGACCAACAACACCGCGGGCGGCGCCGGCGGGGGCGTCTTCGTGGATGATCCGGTCCAGAACAGGTACCTCATCACCATTCTCGACTCGACCATCTCCGGAAACACCGCCGCAGGCAACGGTGGAGGTCTCTCTCACGACGGCGGGCTTGCTGGCGTGGCGACCGTCATCCGATCCACGATCTCGGGAAACTCCGCGGCCAAGGGGGGCGGGATCGACATCGTCACCGGCTCGCTTGTGCTCACCAACTCGACGATCTCGAACAACGCCGCGTCGGACCAGGGCGGCGGCCTGTTCAACTCCTCCGCTGGCGAGCTCGAGGTGAGCAACTCGACGATCACGGCCAACACCGCGGCCAACGGCGGCGGCGGCTTGGCCACCTCGGGGGGCGCCGCCACGCTGCGCAGCACCATCCTGGCCGGGAACATCGGCGGAGACGTTCTGGGCACGCTTACCTCGGACTCAAGAACAAACCTCATCAGCGGCGACCCCCTGCTCGGACCGCTGGCCGACAACGGCGGCCTGACGCTCACCCACGCCCTGCTCACCGGCAGCCCTGCTCGCGGCACCGGGTCGAACCCGCTCAGTCTCACCACGGACCAGCGCGGTGGCTCCTTCGCCCGCACGGTTGGCGGCTCGAGTGACATCGGGTCCTTCCAGGACCAGACACCTCTCTCCACCGGGGTTGCCACCGTCGCCGTGTTCGGCGGGAACGGGCTCAACATCACCCTCGCCCACGAGACCAAGGCCCAGCGCTCCAAAGGCACCGGCTTCGGCCCGGTCCAGCTCGACGCCCAGACCAAGCAGATCACCTACCGGATCTTCAACGACGGCGACGCAATGCTGGTGATTGCGGCCATCGAGCCGCGCGGCCAGAGGCCCGGCGACTACTCCATCATCTCCGCACCCTCGCTCAACATCGCGCCCGGGGAGTCCTCGTCCTTCACTGTGTCGTTCGATCCGGTCGCCTACGGCACCCGCCGCGCCAACATCGCCATCTTCTCCAATGACGCCGGAAACGGCGGGCGCTTCACGCTCCGCATCGCCGGGCGCGGCATCCCCGACCCCGACCTCCAAGACATCGATGTGACCGGCGGAACCGCCTCGATCTCCGACAACGACCGCAAGGCGCGCAACAACACGGGCCAGAAATTCGGCACCGCTTCCGTGGGCGGACAGGTCATCACGGTGTACACGATCACCAACGTGGGAAACACGACGCTCACACTCCAGCAAGTCAGCGTGGTGATCGCGGGCGCCAACCCCGGAGACTTCAGGATCGTCACGTCCCCACCGGTGGCGGCGATCGGCCCCGGCGGTACGACGACGTTCTCGATCGCGTTCTCGCCCACGGCCCTCGGAGCCCGGCACGCGACGCTGCAGCTGTTCACCGACGATCCAGACGAGGAGACGTTCGACTTCAAGGTCATCGGCACTGGCACCTGATGCAGGAACAGTGTCGCCCAATCGACGAGTTCAACAAGGCTTGGCGAGGTCCGACCACGCGGCTCGGCGAGCTGGCCCACCTTCATGTCAACCGCATCAACTCCGCTCAGGTGCTCGGGGACGAGATCCTGAAGTACCCGCGTTCCCATAACGAGTCCCGATTTCTGCGGATCCACGCATTGAGCGCGGGTGACGGGCTAACCGTCGCGCGATCGCTGGGGCATGTCCAGCGAAGTCTTCAGCGGCTGGAGGACGCGGGCTCAGAGTCGGACGAGCAGTCACCAGGCAGGGCGTTCGTACTCCAGCTGTACCGCTCTTAACCGCCCTCGGGCGGCATCGCCACCCGAACCGGCCGCCCCAGGAAACTCGCGAGTTCCAACGCGAGCTTCATGGCCCCGTCGCGCCCCGGCCACGAGCCGTCGGGCTTGCGGTCGTTCTCGCCGACAAAGACCAGATCGCGGCCGCGGAAGTGCTCGGTCAGGTCCGCGGCACCGCTGGCGTTGGAGGGCCGGCCCAGCGCGTCCATCCCACCCGCCTGATCACCTCCGCCACCTTCGAAAGATCTCGCTCGGCGTACACCGCGTCCGTGATCGCCGCCCACGCGTGCCCCAGCACCAGCTGCGCCGCCTCCAGCCCGAACTCCCTGCGGATTCTTGTCGCGGCCGTGTGCCGAAGCTGGTGCGGGTGCCAGCGGTGCGTCTCGCGCCACGCCCGAAGCTCCTCCCGCTCCTTGGACGTCAGCTGTCCCTCGAACTGCTGATGCGTCTCGGACCTGCCCGACGCCAGCACGCGCGGCCGCAGGCGCTCCGGAGGCGGGAACGCCAGGTCGCACGCGCGCTGGATCGCGCGGCGGTAACTGTCGGTCGTGTAGTGCTTGCCCGCAGGCCGGGCCGGCGAGGTGGACCGGTTCGTGCCGGGAGAGTTTCCATAGCCGTGTGGTACGCGGCGTCGCGCGTGGGCGGCCGCCCGCCGCTGATCCTCGGCGTCCTGGGGACCAAAGAGGGGCCGTTCAATCGCCCGGTTTCTCATGAACTCCGTGATGATCCGCTGGGCGTCGGGGCCGAAGTAGATCGTGCGGGCGATCTGCCGGTGCGAGTTCTTGTGCTGGGCCGGCCGGTACGCCCAGACGCCCCCGGCGGCCGCGGCGTCGATGTCCGCGGCCCGAAGCTGGAGCAGCTCGCCGGGGCGGGCCCCCGTGAGCACTTGGAGGTCAATCAGCGCACGCACCTGCCTGCTCACACTCTCCATCGTCGCCCGCACCACCGTCAAGTCGACGGGAAGAACGCGCTTGTCCTCGGTCGCCTCGGATCGGCCCCGCTTGAGCGGAGCAAGCATCGAAAGCGACTGCGGCACCGAGGGCGGCACCAGCTCCTGCGAGGCGGCCAACCGGAACGCCGCCAGGATGATCCTCACCCGGTCGTTGGCGGTCCTGCGGGACCAGGGCCGCCGCGG
>CAZHKB010000061.1:0-11626 GCA_964533405.1 uncultured Phycisphaeraceae bacterium
CGTCCCCCGCGTGCGGGCTAGGTGGTCGCGAGGCTCCGCGACGCCGACCGGAGGGGGCGGGTGATTGCCCAACCTCCGGGTCACCCCAGCCCGGCATCCGGGAAGGGATCGCGCTAGACCGGACGCAAAATCTGGAAGGAGCCCGCCCTCACCGTCGGGCTGCTTAGGGAGCCGGCGAATGCCCCGCGCCACCTGCCAAGTTGACACTCCACCCGTCGCCCGCAAACAGGCTGGCAGAGCGGAACACCCCTCAGCCCCCCCATCCCCGCCCGAGTAGCCGTGCCGACTACTAAAAACCCGTGCCCGGCTGGCACCCGCGTTGCCTCTCCTCCCGTCGTGGTGACTGTGCGCCCCCATGACGACGCTGGCCCTCGTTCGGGATTCGTTCCGAACGCGGGGGATGGCGCGCCTGCGGGGAATGACGCCGGTGCCTCGGCTTGCCAGCCGCCGGGCGGCGGTCGGCGCCTCAATCTCCTGCTGTCGTACGCAGGGTGGCGGCCCGAAGCCTGGGTCGACCAGATTCCGCCGCTCCTGGGCCCGATGGGCGTGGTGGCCCACCGGGCGACGAGCGGGGCCGACGCCAGCCGCGTGATGCGGAGCACATCGATCCACATCGCGGTGGTCGACCTTGGGTTGCCGTTGGACGCCGGCGGCTCCGAATCCACCGCCTCCCCCGACGGCGGCCTGCGCCTGCTCGAAATGCTCCGGCGGCTTGAATCCGCCCCCCCCACCGTCATCGTCAAACGCATGCGCTCGCACCGGGATGAGGCCCGCGAGATCTCGGCGGCACTCAAGGCCGGCGCGTTCGCGGTGGTTGATCGCCCCAGCACCCCCGGCGATCTCGAGATCATGCTCGACGTCCTGCGCCGGTGCCTCTGCCGGTTCTACAAAGGACGCTGGCCCGGAACCGCCTGAACCAACTCCCCGTCCCGGCGCGCGTGCGCCGGGGCGGCGTCGTCTTGACAGAACAACCTTGCACCACCGCCTTACCTCGGAGAAGCACACATGAGCAGAACCGCGACCAAGCCCGCAAACGCCCGCAATGAGGGCCGCACCGAGACCAAGGGCGACACCAAGTCGTCCAAGTCCCGCAACTCGTCCATCAAGCCGCTGCACGACAAGATCATCGTCCGTCGTGACGAGGCCGAGACCAAGACCAAGTCCGGCATCTTCCTGCCCGAAACCTCCAAAGACCGCCCCAAGACCGGCACCATCGAGGCCGTCGGCGACGGCAAGCTCAACACCGACACCGGCGAACGCATCGCCCTCTCGGTCAAGGCTGGCGACCGCATCATCTTCTCGTCGTACTCCGGCACCGAAGTCAAACTCGAGGGCGAGGAACTGTTGATCATGTCGGAGGATGACATTCTCGCGGTGATCCAAGACTGAGAAGGTGGGCCGGCTCTCCGAGCCGGACTCTCTACCCGCTCCAGGTCGCCTCGATCCACCGCACATCCCGATCCGCACGGTGCCCGACCTCCATGACTCAGGACCGAGGACTCAGGACTCCGCACCTCGACCCCGGCCTCACGACCCAGGATCTCCCCTTTGACCAACGACCAGCTCCGCAAAGCCCTCTCCGAACTCAACGGCGAACGCGACCTCTCGGTCGTCTTCACCGGCGTGTTCTCGCCCGGCACCGGCCCGGCCGCCATCGCGACGCTCGAGGTCAAGCGCGCGATGCTCATCCCCGACGAGGACGACCACCTCGTCAAAGTCACCGACGGCTCGGCCATCTACGTCCTCGACGCCGAACGCATCGCCTGGCTCCGCATCGGGCTCAAGAAGGTTCATTAGCCCCAGTCCATCCAAACCAGAATCCACCACAGAGGCACAGAGACACATCGAAGAGACTCAGTTCGAAACACGTCACCGCGGAGCACAACGTCTCTCTCTGTGCCTCTGTGCCTCTGTGGTGAACTCTTAGGAAAGCACACATGGCCGCCAAGCAGATCGCATACAACACCGACGCACGCGAACGCATCCTCCGCGGCGTCCAGAAACTCGCGCACGCCGTCAAGGTCACGCTCGGCCCCTCGGGACGCGTCGTCGTCCTCGAGAAGTCCTTCGGCGCTCCCACCGTCACCAAGGACGGCGTCACCGTCGCCAAGGAGATCACGCTCGAGGACCCTTATGAGAACATGGGCGCCCAGATGATCAAGGAGGTCGCCTCCAAGTCCTCCAAAGACGCCGGCGACGGCACCACCACCGCCACCATCTACGCCGAGGCCATCTACGCCGAAGGACTCAAAAACATCACCGCCGGGGCCAACCCCAACCTCGTCAAGCGCGGCATCGACAAGGCCGTCACCGCCATCGTCGAGGAGCTCAAGAGGATGTCCAAGAAGATCTCCTCCTCCAAGGAGATCGCCCAGGTCGGCACCTGCTCCGCCAACCAGGACGCCGAGATCGGCAAGATCATCGCCAACGCCATGGACAAGGTCGGCAAAGACGGCGTCATCACCGTCGAAGAGGGCAAGAGCCTCAACACCGAGGTCGAGCTCCTCGAGGGCATGCAGTTCGACAAGGGCTACCTCTCCCCCCACTTCGTCACCGACCCCGCCAAGATGGAGGTCGTGCTCGACAAACCTTACATCCTGATCCACGAGAAGAAGATCACCAGCGCCAAGGACCTGCTCCCCCTGCTCGGCAAGATCGCCGACGCCGGCTCCTCCATCCTCATCGTCGCCGAGGACGTCGAGGGCGAGGCTCTGGCCACCCTGGTCGTCAACAAGCTCCGCGGCGTGCTCAAGATCGCCGCCGTCAAGGCCCCGGGCTTCGGCGACCGCCGCAAGGCCATGCTCGAGGACATCGCGGTCCTCACCGGCGGCAAGCCGATCATGGAGGAACTGGGCATCGAGCTCGATAAGGTCGAGCTCTCCGACCTCGGGCGGGCCAAAAAGGTGACGATCGACAAGGACAACTGCACGATCGTGGAGGGTGCGGGCGACACCAGCGACATCAAGGCCCGCATCGGCCAGCTCCGCCACCAGATCGACGCCACCTCCAGCGACTACGACCGTGAGAAGCTCGAAGAGCGCCTCGCCAAGCTCGCCGGAGGCGTCGCCCAGATCAACGTCGGGGCCGCCACCGAAGTCGAGATGAAAGAGAAAAAGGCCCGCGTCGAGGACGCCCTCCACGCCTGCCGCGCGGCCGTCGAAGAGGGCATCCTCCCAGGCGGCGGCGTCTCGGTCATCCGCGCCCGCCGCGCACTCGAAGCCATCCGCAAGAAGGCCGAGGGCGATGAGCGCGCCGGCATCGACATCGTCTACCGCGCCCTCTCCGCACCCATCAAGCAGATCGCCCACAACTGCGGCCTCGACGGCTCGGTCATCGCCAACAAGGTCGAAGAGTCCACCCAAAACAACTACGGCTTCAACGCCCTCACACACGAATACGGCGACCTGGTCCAGATGGGCGTCATCGTCCCCACCAAGGTCGAACGCATCGCCCTCCAGAACGCGGCCTCGGTCGCTGCGTTGCTGCTGACCACCGAGGCGGCGATCGTGGAGATCAAGGAGAAGAAGGCTGTTCCCGCCGGCGGCGGCGGCGGGATGGATGATATGGATTATTGATCCTCGCCAGCAGCTCGTTGACCACCGAAGCCCACGGGTCCGACCCGTGGGCTTCTCATTGCGCCGATCCCGCTCTGCTTGTTCCTATGCCCGCGCGCATCATCGACGCATGGAACGGTTGGTATCATGTCAACGGGAGCACCTATGGAATCTGGCTCCGAGGTGATGAGCGGGGCTGGCCAGCCCGGCGCCACCGCGAGCATGTCGAGGGCGACTACAGGAACCCGCCCCCGCCCGGCGCACACCGCGTCAAGCTGCTCGACTCGAAGCGTTCGATGACCCAACCACCCGTGCGTCTCTCCCCCGAGGCTCGGCTTCTCGCACTCAACACCTTCGTCGAGACGTTCTATCAACGCGGCATCGAGCTCATCGCGTGCGCGATCGACGACCACCATTTCCATGGTCTTGCGCGATTTCGTCTGTCCGAGGCCCACAGGCCGCCCGCGTCGATCGGGACACGCAATCAGCCGATCTACGCGCTCATCCGGCACGAGGTCGGCCTGGCAAAGTCGCGGTCCGCACGGGCGATCTCCCAGGCCGGGCTCGCACCCGAAGGTGGCGTCTGGGCCAGACGTTTCAAGATCACCGCGATCACCGACCGGCACCACCAGCTGGCCGTCGCCAACTACATTGCGCGGCACGCCAACCAGGGAGCGGCCACATGGATCATCACCCGCCACCATTCGCCCGACGCACGCGCCGCGCCGCCCAAAGCGGCGTCGGACTGGTGGCACCCGGGCGGGGAGACCCGACCGTGTGCCACGATCTTGCTGCTCCGAGCAAGGTTGTTTCCCCCTACCCGCCGTCCAAGTCTCGTCGCCGTCGGTCGTCCGCGCGCCTTCGGAAAGAGCCTCGAAAAGTGTCGCGCGACACGCGAACACCCTCACTCCCGCGCCACCAACCCCCTCCCCCCCTGCTCCACGAACCGATTCATATATCCGCTCCTCACCGTCACGGTCCGGTTCCCGCGGCTCCACCCCGCCCCGCCCCCTTCATCCACAAAGTCCACCGTCACCATCGAGTGCCAGTCGAACCGCCGCAGTGCCTGCTCGATCTCCGTCGCCAGCGCGCACTCGCACACACGCCAGACAAACACGCTCTCCGCGTCACACTCCACCTGCGCCGCGCCCGCAGGCATCCAGAGCCGCCCCAGCACCCGCCGCCACGACCGGTGGATCTCGGCCCCGTAGTCCGCCGCACCCTCGATGTCCTCTTCCGACATCCCAGCGACCGCGGCCACCGGGGCATACTTCTCCGCATCCGCCGCCATCGCCAGCGCCGCGATCTGGAACGCACGCCGCCCATCATGGTCGTGCTCGCCGCCCCAGCCCTCCACCGGCCCCTCGCCCACCTCGATCATCAGCGATGCGACCCGCGCCTCGAGCACCTCGACCGCGCGGTCCGGCATGTGCATCACCAGGTAGTGCGTCGCGAAGGCATCGGCCGTCGTCTCCTCATTGGCCAGAACCGGGATGTCAAACTCGCGGATCAGCCCGTGCCCGATCTCGTGAAGCACGACATGCAGCGTCACATCCCGGGCAAACGTCCACGCCGCCTCGGATGCCCCGACGCCATCGAAGTGCCCGCGGTCCTCGTTGATGGCCGCGTCATCGCCGTTGAAGAGCGGCTAGATGCCGCAGTTCACATGCTTGTACTTCTCAACCTCGGCCCACAGCCCCGCCTCCGTGATCCCGACGTGCGCCGCAGCCGCGCTCAGCAGCTCCCGTCCGGTCGCGTACCTGGTCTCCGCGCCATCCAGAAACGCCCCGACGCTCGACCCGGGCCGATTGAACCCCAGGCCCAGCGCGTTCCACACGACGTTTTTCATCTGCCCGGCCCGGCTCAGATCAACGCCACAGAAGTGTTCGGGCACCTGCTCAGGCGGCGGCGGCTATTGCTGCGCACGGGCTGGTGCGAACCCGCCGGGGCTGGTCAAGAGGACTGCGGCCGCCGTCAGACCCCAGGATGCGGTACCCGATGTGCGCGTGGCCATGCTGCTGCCTCCGGTTCAGCCGCCCAGTTTACCAGACGCCCGCCGAGGCACGCGCCGCGCCGACGCCTCCGCCCCCCGATCGCGCCCGCCGCCGCCATCATCGCCAACCCCGCCGGCGCGGGCACCGGCGCGTGCCGCAACTGGAACCCGTTGATGTACGCGCCCGGCGCCGGGCTGATCGGGTTGCGGTCGACCGTGATCGTCAGCGTCGAACCCGTGAGTGCCACCGTGTCCCACTGGTGCGTTACGCCCAGGCTGAACGAGTTGCCCGGTATCGGCCCCACCACGAACTGGAACCCGCTGCCGCCCGACACTGACACCCGTGTCGAAGAGAGCGCTTTCAGCGGGCGCACGCCGTAGGTGATGACGTCATACGTCCCGGGCTGCAGCCCGCTAAACGTGTAGGTGTTCGTGTACGCACCTGGGTTGTTGTTCACGATGTGGCAGTCGTTGAGCAGTTTGGCCCAGTCGCCGGTGTTGCTGTTGTTGGGGAACGACCAGTGCGCGAAGCCGTTGGGAGCGCTGGTGGCCGACAGCAGCGTCACCGAGGTCGGCGAGTTCGCCAGGCTGTTCAGCGGCATGGGCGTGTTCCACTGCGAGTCGTGGGCGTTCCAGTGCCCGACCTGGCCAGCCGCCCCGCCGAACCCGGCCGACGGCGCGCCCATCGCCCCGCTGGTCGGATTCCCCAGCGTCACGTCCAGGTCCACATTGAACGATTGCCCGCTGGCCGCCCCGCCGATCCCGCACACGCCGGCCGCGGCCAGCATGTGCGCACGACAAAACAGACGCCCACGAATCGGCATGGTCTTCACGGTGTTTGCTCCGGCCCCGCCCCCGGCGCTCGCGCCGCGGCTCTGGGGGTCTGTCAACAGCGTCGCCCGCTGTCTGACGCTCACGCCGAAGTGGTCCAAACTTGTCGCTGGAGCCCGCCCGCCGGGCTCGCGATCGAGCCTTCTCCCCGCCCGATGCACGCGATCGACTATGCTCTGGCCCTCACCCCTCCCGAGCCGGCGCGATGAAACCACACATCTTCTTCCGCCGAGTCCACTACTGGGCCTCGCTTCCCATCGCCATCCCGATTCTCATCATCGTCACCACCGGCCTGATCCTGCAGCTCAAGAAGTCGCTGCCCTGGGTCCAGCCGCCGGAGCAACGGGGACAGGCCGCCGCTCCCGCGTTGACGATCCCGCAGATTCTGGACATCAGCCGCGTCGTCCCCGCAGCCGCGATCGAGTCGTGGGACGATGTCTACCGCGTCGAACTCCGCCCGAGCCGCAACCTCATCAAAGTTGTCTCCCAGAATCGCACTGAGATCCAGATCGACGCCGCGACGGGCCAGGTCCTTCAGGTCGCCCACCGCCGTTCCGACCTCATCGAGTCCCTTCACGACGGCTCGTGGTTCCACCCGCTGGTCAAGTCGTGGCTGTTCATCCCGTCGGCGATGGTGCTGCTTGGGCTGCTGCTCACCGGCGTGTACCTGTTCTTCGTGCCAATCCTGGCCAAGCGACGGCGGGCACGCCGGACCGCGTGACGCGATCGGCCTCACACCGGCATTTGGCGTCCGACGTGCGCCGTAGCCGCTCCAGGCCGCGACAAGGGCACTCTTCACCGCGCCCGCGCGTGCTCTAGACCAGGCGTGCCGCCAGCGTGATCTGCGTGCCCGAGAGCGCCTTGCTCACCGGGCAGCTGGCCTTGGCCCTTTGCGCGTGCTCCTGGAACTGCGCGGCACTGATCCCCGGCACCGAGCCCTCAAGTTCCAGCTCGATCTTGGGGATCACGAACCCGCCGCCCTCTTTTTCCAGATGGACCTTCGCGGTGGTGCGCAGGCTGGTGGGCGTGAACCCCGCCGCGCCCAGCAGGGCTGAGAGCTGCATCGTGAAGCACCCGGCGTGGGCAGCCCCGATCAGTTCCTCGGGATTGGTTCCCTTGCCGTCACCGGCGCGGGCACCCAAGTCGTACGGGGCATCGAACGTGGCGCTCTGAACCTTGATCCGTCCCTTGCCCTCGGTCAGGTTGCCCGACCACTGCGCCTCCGCGGTTCGCGCTGGCATTGAAAACCCTCCTGCGCCCACCCAGCATGTGGGCGGCGACCGGAAACTGTATCCCGCCGCCCGGTTTGTCAAGCGGTTGATCACCCGTGGTCGCCGGCTGCAACTGCCTGTGCCGCAATCGCTTGCGTCGGCGCGCCCCACACGGGCAGAGAATGAGCCGCGCTTCACCGGGTGTTCACTGCCGGGCCACTCCGCCAACGCACACTCCTCAAGCCTGCGGGAAGGGATGCGGACTGGAGTCCGCCGTCCCCCCCGCGTCTTGGGCTGACTTCCGAGCCCACTCCTGAGGAGCTGTCTCCCATGGCAACGCACAACACCCAGCCCGGCACCACCGGGTCGAATCCCGTTTCCAATCCCGGCACCGGAACCACCAAGCCCCAGACCAACCCCGCCACCAACCCGGGCGCGCCCACCAAGGCGACGCCGTCGCAGGGCGAGGGCAACCCGGGCTACGAGTTCGACAAGACCCAGCAGCGGCGCACCGACTCCCGCGAGACGGAAATGACGACGACCAGGACGAACCGCCCGGCCGAGTCCGCCACGGATGCCCGCAAGCCCCTCCAGAAGACCACAGGCAACACCGGCAACTCGACGGGCAACCAGGGCAACGCGACCCAGGATCAGGACGCCGACGCCGCCCGCGTCAACCGCGAGCCCAAGCCCATCGGCATCGGCACCGCGGTCAACAAAGGCGCCGACGAGGCGGCGGACGTGGACGCCCCCGAGGGCGGCATCGACGACCAGCCCGAGACCGGTGCCGGCCGCTCGCCGCGCCCCATGTAAGAACGACTCCGCACCGCGTGCCGTGGGGGACACCCCGTGGCGCGGTTTGACTCTCAAACTTGAATCACGATCCTCCCCGAAGGGGTCATGCCATGACTGAGTGGGCCAAGGGCGTTTCAATCGACCGCGTCATCTTTGTGGCGAGCCTGCTGCTGCGTGCCCAGGAGAGCGGATCGGCCCGCGTGCTGAAGGCCGCTGGGACGGGCGCGCCCGAGCACGCCGTCGCCCCCCGAGAGATGCGGCTGGCGATCAGTTTCCTGAGGCGTGCGGGCTTTGGGTTGGCCGACGTGATCGACGAGGGCGAGATGTGGCTCATCTCCGCGCCTCAGGAGGCGCCCTGACAACTCGCGGCTGATCCCGGCGGTTCTCCACATGCTGGAGTGGACCACGCTGACTGGGGCGATGAGGCCGCGAGTCTTCGTGCCAGCGCCGGGCGCGAGAACTGTGGTGCGCCGGGTCGGGCCCGCCCAGCACGGACCGGCCCGGCGCATCCTTATCAATGCCGACGTGGCTGCCCAACGTGCCGCCACCCGCGGCTTTGAGCGGGTGGTGCCGCACTTCGCGTGGTGGACCCGCCCTCCGCCCGTGTCGGTCGCCGGCGTGCGAGCGTTCGGAACCTGACCCGGTCTTGGACGATCCACTCGGGGTCGCACGCCCTGCCCGACCCCGAAATGATCCACGATTCACCGGGTGTTCACCCCGTCATCCGGGTGGAGGGCGAAACTCTTTGCGTGGACGACAGCGAGGCCCGGAGCCCGTGTCACCGCATGGGAGACTCGTCCAATGGCAGACACCAACTCGACCCCGTCCGAGACCCCCCGCAAGGCCGCCGACCGTTCCAACGGGACCGTCGCCCCCGCCCGCAAACGTTCCAAGTCCGCTGGCACACGGCGCACCGGCGCCCGCACCACGGCGTCCCGCGCCCGCACCACCAACAACTCCGTTCACGCCCCGCTGCACGAGATGAAGTCGGACGCCGCCGCCCTGCGGACCGATGCGTCGCGCCTGGTCCACGGCATCGAGGGCGTCGCGGTCGAGAAGCTCAACGAGATCACCCAGCGCTCGCGCGACGAGATCACCAAGACCCACGACAAAATCAAGGAGTTCGTCGGGGAGCGCCCCATCACCTCCATCGCCATCGCGCTGGGCGTGGGAGCGATCCTGGCTCGCATCCTGCGGTGAACGTGGGAGGTGACGCCATGCTGGAGCGACTCACCGAAACCTTCATCGCCGGCGTCGAGCTGCTCGAGGCCGAGGGACGCGTTGCCCGCGATCGCGCCGCCGAACTCGCCTCCTGCACCGTGCTGCTGGTCATCTGCGGCCTGGCGGGCCTGCTGGGCCTCTTGGCCGCGCTCGTGGGCACCACCTGGGTCCTGGGCGACCTGATCGGGATGGGCGCCGCGCTGGCGCTGGTCGGCCTGGTCGTGGTCGCCGGCGCCGGGCTGGGTGGCCTGGTCGTCACACGCCGCCTGGCGGGCCCGAAAGACCCTGTCGAAGAGACCGATCCCGAGAACCGATTCCTCTACCCCCCGGAGTACCCGGAATGATTGCCCGTGCATCCCAACTCGGCGACCCGCGCACCCGCGCGAAGAACCGCCTTCGGGCCGCCGCCCGATCCCCCTCCGCGAAAAACTCGCCCGGCAAGGTCTCAGGCGCGTCCGGCGAACCCTCGCCCGCCAAGAAGGCCGCGGCGTTCGTCCGCGACCATCCGACCGCTACCGTCGCCGCTATTGTCGCGCTGGCGGCGGTGTTCGGACCGGTGCGCCTGATCCGCCTTGGAGTCGCGGCGGCCAAGACCGTGGGCTTGGCCACGGGCGTGGCCAAGTTCGTCAAAACGCTGCCGGAGGCGACCAAGGCGTTCAAGTAGAGCACCGGACCGCGCCACGGTCACGCAAGCAGTGATACGGATTCGGCTTGGAACTCGCGCGTCGCCCCACCGGAGATTGCCGAGCAAGCGACGAGGCGCCCGGCGCGAGCCCCCGCACGAACGATCTTGTGGCCCATCACGCCTTTGCACGCCCGTGGGGGGCTGGCGCCGACTACTCCCCGCCCCGCCTCTCAAGAACCCGCAGCGCCTCGGCGGCATCGCCTTCCAGGCTCGGCCTGTCGCGAAGGCGGGCGACCGCCTCGGCCATGCGCCCGGTGCGAGCCAGGCAGTAACTGGCGATCGCGTCGTGATCGGAGTACTTGAGCCAGTACTGATCCGTCTGCCACCGCGTCGTGCCGGCAAAGACCCAACGGGACGCCTCGTCGTATCGACCGGCCTCGAACTCCGCGACCGCCACCTTGCACGCCACGCGGGCGACCCGGCGCCAGAAGATCTCGAACTCACCGGCGTCGTTGATCGAGCCCCGGCGATCTTCGATGGTCTGGAGCACGGCCGCGCCGAACCCCGGGCCACGCGGGTCGCCCTGATCGAGCAGAACGTGGGCGAGGTCGAGCGAATCGCTCATTGTTAGCGTGCCGTCCGCCCAGTCCGCGTGGAGTTGGGCGGAGGCTCCCGAGACATTGGTCAAGGCAAGCGTCGCGATGGCGTCGAGCCGGCCCGTGGAGCGGTCACACCCCGCGACCGACAGGAAGCAACCGAGCACCAGAGTCCAGATCACACCGCACAAGGTCCCCCGCCGTTGTCCACAGGCGGACACGCGATGGTTCCACGCCGCAAGCACTGACCCATGCTGATGTTGCATCAACTATCCACCGCCTCCGAAATCCTGTGGAAAACCTCGACCAACTCCGATCCATCCGCAACCTCTCGGGTATCCCGGACACCCCGGCATGTCCGTTCCTCCACAGACTGTCCACATAAACCCGGCGCTACGCGACCCGGTCGCCGGCACACTCGCGCTCCGAGCCCGCTCCACCCACAACGACCCCGTGGTGGCCTGCAAATGTGGGCAACCCGTGGAAAAGTCTTAGCCGCCTTCACCCATCGGGAACCACACTGGCGTTAGGGGCGGGGGGCGGGTTCTCGGTCGGTTTCAGTGGGTTTCTCCCGTCTGGGCGGGTTTTTACGCGTGAAACGACCGCGATGGTGGCGGATTGTCGAACCTGAGTCACACTTCATACGCGGGGGGGTGGAACTCCCTGCTTGGTCGTTCTGCGCCCAGGGGGCCAAACCGGCGTTTGTCGGGGTGGTTGCCACCAACACAGGACGGCGTTCGTGCGCCAGGCCCAGATCGTTGGGCCGGGGCGTGGTGTGGCGTTCCCGGGGTTCGGCCCGG